>NZ_JARRAG010000003.1 GCF_029589435.1 Paludisphaera mucosa
CCATGTGGACGATGCGGTCGCCGTAGTGGAAGATCCGGTCGTCGTGCGTCACCACGACGACGGCGCGGCCGGGGCGGACGACCGCCTCGCGCAGCAGCTCCATCACCGTGCGGCCGGTCTCGTGGTCGAGGGCCGCGGTGGGCTCGTCGCAGACCAGGAGGGCCGGCTCGTGGACGAGGGCCCGGGCGATCGCGACCCGCTGCTGCTGGCCGCCGGAGAGCTGACGGGGCAGGCTCTCGGACCGTCCGGCCATCCCGAGCGCCTCCAGGACCTCGCGGCCCCGACGCACGGCCCCGGCCCACGGCCGGCCCGACAGGACCAGGGGCGTCGCCGCGTTCTCGGCGGCCGTGAGCGACGGCAGGAGGTTGTACTGCTGGAAGACGAAGCCGATGCTCTCGGCGCGGAACCGGGTCTTGACGCGATCGCTCATCGACCCCAGGTCGCGGCCGAAGACCGACACCTCCCCTTCGTCGCCGTCCAGGACTCCGGCGACGACCGACAGCAGCGTCGTCTTGCCGCAGCCGGAGGGGCCCACGATCATCGACAATTGGCCGGCGTACACGTCCCAATCGACCCCTCGCAGCGCGGCGACCCGCTGGGACCCGGAGCCGAAATGCTTGGTCAGGCCGCGGACCCTCACGGCCAGGCCCGCCCCGTCGCCCGGGGGCTCGACCGCGGTCGCGGCTTCCAGGATCTGCGTCATTCGGGGACCTCGCTCTCGAAGGGGGCCCGACCTCAGGCCCGGAAGACGACCGCCGGCTCCAGCACCATCACGCGACGGATGCACAGCAGGCTGGAGAAGATGCAGATGAAGACGACCACCGCCGCGGTGGCCGGCAGGAGCGGCCACCAGACGTAGAACTGGATCTCGCCGCCCCCGGCGTTCGCCCGATCGGCCACGAAGGTCGAGACGCCGACGCCCAGGCCGTATCCGATCAGTCCCACGACGGCCGCCTGGAGGAGGATCATCCCGACGATCCGCGCGTTGGTCGCGCCCATCGCCTTGAGCGCGCCGAACTGCTTCAGGTTGTCCACCGTGAAGAGATAGAAGGTCTGCCCGGCGATCGCCGTCCCGACGAACAGGCCGAGCAGCGAGGTGATCCCGAAGTTGATCACGATGCCCGTGTTCATGAGGAAGAAGAGGATCGTCTTGCGGGCGAACTCCTGCGAGCTGTAGGCGCCGAGGCCGGTCTTGGAGCGGATGGCGGCCGCGACGTCCTCGGCCTTCCACGAGCGGTCCGTCCGGACCAGGATGAAGCTGAGGACCTTGCGCTCCTGGGCGACGAACTGCTTGGCGCGGCCGTACGTCGTGTAGACGACCGCGTTCGAGCCGAAGGTGGGGGCGGCCTTGCAGACGCCCACGATCGTCGCGCGGTGGTCGTTCATCTCCATCTCGCGGCCGAGGAACCGGTCGTAGAAGGCGTCCCCCAGCGCCTCCAGGTCCTCCCACGGCTCGCCGGGGTAGTACTTGGGGAGCTGCATCTTGTCGATGACGATCGCGTCGGGCGTCCGCAGGTCGAGGAGGTCGCCGGCGATGACGTCTCCGGGCGTCGGCGCCCCCACCAGCGTGGTGTCGTCGAGGCCGAGGAGGACCACGGACTCGATGATCGTGACCGGCTCGCCGCGGGCGTCGGTCGTGTTCAGCTTGGCCCGGCCCGAACCCTTGTAGAGCGGGACGGCCCACTCCACCCCCTCGACGCCGCGGACGCGGTGGAGGTTGCTCTCCATCATCGCCTTGACGTCGTCGATGTGCCGGACGTTGGGGTCCATCACCCAGAGGTCGACGCCCGAGACGCCGTTGATCTGGCCGGCGGTGCGCCGCATCAGGCCGCAGAAGATCGCCCCCTGCTGCATGATCAGCAGCGCCGCGAAGGTCAGGCCCAGGAGGATCCCGCAGAACTTCGCCGTGTCGCCCATCAGCATCTTCAGCGCGATCCGCCACATGACGCCACCTCGGCCTTTCGCGACCCGTGAACCCCGAGACCCCCGCCCGATCGACCGACCGGCGCCGCGCCGGCGGACGCATCGTTCACCCGCCCGGCTTCTCGACCCGCCGCCGGGCTCGCGGACGCCCGGCCCCCCTGGGCTCCGCCCCGTCGCGACCCAGGATCCCGAGGATCATCGCCCTCAGGGCGCGGTGCGCCGCCGCCCGGTCGATCGCCCCGGGGTCGACGTTCAGCTGCATGATCAGGCCGCTCATCGCCGCGTGGACCACGGCGGCGAGCGCCCGCACCTCGCCGGGCCCGAGCCCGGCCCGCCCGGCCTCCTCGGACAGGTCCTCGGCGATGCGGCGTCGGATGTCGGCGTTCACGGCGGCCAGCCGGGTCCGGAAGTCCTCGCGATGGGACATCTGGGCCAGGAAGGTGTAGTTCAGATAGTCGAACTCGTCGTTCGCCGGCTTGCGGTTCAGCACGAAGTCGAGGACCGTCTCCAGCCGCTCCCAGCCGGACTTCGCCGCCGCCAGGTCCGCGTCGGCCCCCGCCTCCATCCGGGCGATCGTCGCGTCGAAGACGGCGAGGATGATGGCCTCCTTGGACGGGAAGTGGTACGTCAGGACCCCGCGGCTGACTTCGGCCTCCTGCTCGATCTCCGCGAGCGAGGCGCCCTGGATTCCCTTGCGGTGGATCACCCGACACGCCGCCTCCACGACCTGGGCCCGGCGGATGGACCCGACGTCGACTCGTTCGGTCATGTGTTCGCCCCCCCTCGTTTAGACCATTCAGTCTAAAGATAGACCGGACGGACCAAGGATGGAAGCGGGGTTTACATACTGTTACGGAAGTGCGCACGGGGCGACCCGCCCGCCGAGGAGGGATGCGGCGGAGAGGTCCTCCTTCGAGGGAGCCGAGCGTTTTCGAGGGAGCCCAGCGTCCTCGCGCGATTCGACCTCGTCGCGCCGGGGCCGCCTGGCCCGACGCCTACGAGGAGAAGGCGCGGCCGGTCGGAGGCGATGATGACGGCGCGATCCGCACGACCGGACGCCTGGAACCATCATCCCCAAGATCGGACTCTTGGTGGTCCCGGCCCTCGGAACTGGAAAGGGGGGTGGGATCGGACGCTCGCCGCTGGGTCCGTTGACGGCTCTTCTGTTCGCGGCCGTACGGCTTTGCCGCTCGTGGAGAATGCGCCGGAACGCTCAAGCCCTGCGAACGAGGGATTCATCAACCCTATTAATCGGACCCACGCGCCAAGGCGAAGTTCCGCCCTTTTCTCAGCGATGCGGAACCCCGCCGCCGGCCGCCTCCGATCTTGGCGTCGGCGATCTGCGAGCGCGGACGGCGACGTGACCTCGCGCCCACCGCCGCGAGGAAGCGCAGGAACGGCTTTACCCTGGGACGGCGACACCGTCGGCCATGCGTACGGCGTCGCGACCGGCGGCTTTGGCCTCGTAAAGGGCCCGGTCCGCCTGGGTCAGGAGCTGCTGGGAACCCGATGGATCCAGGGTGCGGGCCCAGGCTGCGCCGACGCTGATCGTGACGCGGCAGGGGAGGCGGAGATCGTCGAGCCTCAGGCCGCCGATGCGGCGGCGGAGCCGCTCGGCGATCCGCATCAAGCCGGCGCGGTCGCATCCCGGGGCGACGACGACGAACTCCTCGCCCCCGTAGCGGGCCGCGAAGCCCGCGGCGCCGACCTCGTCGGCCAGCGCGGCCGCCACCCGTCGCAGGACCTGGTCGCCGGCGGGGTGGCCGCAGGTGTCGTTCACGCGCTTGAAGTGGTCGAGATCGGCCACAAGCAGGCCCAGGGGCCTCCCGGCGCGTCGGCAGTCGGCCCACGCGCCGTCCAACCGGGCCTGCAAGGCCGCTCGGTTGGACAGCCCGGTCAGCCCGTCGCTCGCCGCCTCGTGTTCCAGCCTCTCGACCTGGCGGCGATCCCGCATCGCCCTGCGGAGGCGGGCGCGGAACTCCTCCGGGGTGATCGACCGCGGCAGGACGTCGGCGGCGCCGAGGTCGAGCCCCTCCGCCGCCGCCGCCGCGGCGATCTCGCCGGAGGCGGCGTCGGAGAAGACGATGATGGGCGTCGTCGCGGTCGAGGGCGACTGGCCGATCCGGAAGAGCAGGTCCGCGCCCGTCGTCGTTCCGGGTCCGTGCTCCAGCAGGATGACGTCCGGGCCCGGGCTCGGCCACGCCTCCCAGGTCCGGCCCGTCGCCTCGTGGACCTCGACCCCGTCGGCCTCCAGCCAGCGCCGGAAGGCGAGGTCGGCCCCCCTCCGCGACGACGACCGGACGATCAGCACGCGCCGGGGCAGGAGGGGGTCGGATCGCCCGGATCGCCGCCGCTCGCCGCGGAACGAGGCGACGGGCCCGCGCGGCGCCGGCCCGCGCGAGCGGCGGTGGACGACGAGGCGGCTCGCCCCGCCGGCGAAGAGGCCGATCGCCGCCGCCAGCTCCGCGGGCCCCCCCCCGGCCATCTCCCTGGCGCCGTCGATGGCCTCGACCGCCAGGTCGTGGGGGAGCCTCGCGACGGCCTCGAGCGCGTCGAAGACGGCGGTCTCGGAGTCGGCGGTCGGCGGGACGGCTGGATCGCGTCCCCGCCGCGCCGGCGCGGCGGGGACGACGCTCGCGACCCCGGCCGCCGGCCTCGCCCGGGGCGCGTCGTCGGGCTTCGGCGCTTCGCCGGCGCGGGCCGGTTCCGTTCCCCGCCCCGCGACGTCCGACCTCGCGGCGGGGTCGAGGCCCGTCGGGGGCGCGGCGGCCAGGGCGGCCCCGAGGCCGCGGGCGACCGACACCAGGCCGGCCACGGCGGGCCCCTCCGCCCCGAAGCTGTTGAGGTGGGGGGCGCTGATCGGCCCGATCGTCGCGATCCCGACGCCGCCGGCGGCCCGCGCGCCCCGAGGCTCGGCCGATTCGGCCGTCGCCGCGATCGCGTCGACCGGGCGTAACGACGCGTCCGCGGGGTAGGGGTTGATCGAATCGCTCAAGATGTTGCCTCGCAGTTCATAGCTCAGGGCCGAAGCCGTGCCTCCCTCGCCGGGGAGGCCCGCCACGAGGAGCGTATAGGCCCCGACGGGGAGGTGGACGACGACCCCGACGTCCTCGCCCACGCGGGCCGTCGCGCCGTAGACGACCGCGCCCGACTCGTCCACGACCTGGAGTCGGATCGAGCCCGAGCCCGGCCCCGCCCCGCGCGCCGAGAGGAGCCAGTGGACGATCTGGGTCTCGGACGCCACGTAGGTCGCCCGGACCTGGTTCCCGGCGTCTACGTCCCCGGCCGCGACCGGCTCGAGGTCGACGCGTTCGTCGCCGAAGTAGGCGTCCAGGAGATAGGTCGACGGGACCGAGCCGCCGCCCACGCCGCCCTGCGTGAGCTGGATGTAGTAGGTCGCGCCGGCGACGGGGTTCCGGACCTGGACGATGTAGTCGTCGGGGCCGGCGTCCAGCACCTCGAAGTCGACCGCCCGACCATCGCCGTCGTAGACCTTCAGCAAGGGCCGGGTCGCGGCGGCCATGATCTCCCGCGCCGTGACGAGCATCGTCGCCGGCGCCCGGCCGCCGAACGTGGGGACCACGACCTTGCTGACGGTGGTCGTCCTGGCGTCGTCCGTGGTCGCCATCGCGACCAGGTGGCGGCCCCGGACGTCGGGCGAGTTGGAGTAGGGCAGCAGCTCCCGGGCCGTCGCGAAGTCGGGGTTCGGGGTCGGGGTGAAGGCCCGGTACAGGACGGCCATGACCGTCGGATCGTGCCGCCACGCGGCCGACAGGAAGGCCGCGGTCAGGTGGCTCAGGGGGCGCGATCCGAGCATCGCCTGGCCCAACTCGTCCAACGCCCCCGACCCGAGGAGCTTCCGGAACTCGGCCGAGGCCCCCCTCTCGCCCGTCAGGCCCTGGAGGAACTCCCCCAGCACCTCGTCGTCGGCCCCCCATTGGTCGAAGCGCGCGAGCAGGTCGCTCGCGATCCGGCGGAGGCCGGCCGCGTCGGACGGCCCCGGATCCACATCGGGGAGCACCTTGGAGATCAGGTCGTCGAGGCTCCCGGTCTCTTGCAGACGGAACAGCAGGGGGTCCAGGCCCCCGGAGTCGATGAGGCCCAGCAGCTCGCCGCGGACTTCGGGCGAGGCCCAGAGCTCGCGGGCGAGGTCGTACAGGTCGCCCGAGGCCAGCATGCCCTCGAACGCCTGGTCGAGGGATCCCGACGTGAGCATCTCTTTCAGGAATCCCCGGAGGTCGGTCCGGACCCACAGGTCGCGCATCAGGCCGTTGAGCGCCCCCCGCTCGTCGAGCGCCGACAGCAGGGCGGGGATCATGCCGGGCTCGAGGAGCGTATCGGGGTAGGACTGGGTGACCTGCTCGCCGAGCTTCAGGAAGGCGTCGTAATTGAAGGGCGCCCCCCCGAGGGAGGCCAGCGATGCGTCGACCACCCGGCCGAGGGCCTCGGTGTAGGCCGCGGGGTGTCCCTGGGGCGGGGTCCGGTAGAGGATGTCCAGCAAGGGCGCCCAGTCGGCCGTGGTGCTCGGCAGGCCGTTCTCGAAATGGGACATGAAGTACATCGACCCGAGCTCCTCGAGCTTGAGCCGATCGAGCGCCTCGAACGCCCCGGCGGCCGAGTCGACCACCAGGGCGTAGGAGCCGACGTCGAACGCGTCGCCCCGCGCCCCCCGCACCTCCACGAAGTAGTCGCGGCCGGCGGCCGGCCCGACGACGTCCACGTCGACCCAGCCGGCCTTGGGCCCGGCGGAGGCGGCGGAGCCCACGACCCGGCCCCGGTCGTCGCGGACGGTCACCTGCGAGGTCATGAGGCTGATCCACCGGGTCATCACGCGGAACTGCAGGTGCGCCGCCCCCTCGGGCGCCGTGACGCGGAAGACGTCGACGTCGCCGGGGCCCAGGTCGGCCAGGACGGCCTCGGCCGGCCCCCAGGGGCCGACGACGATCGGGGTCGCCGTGGCGGGGGAGTCGTTGCCGGCCGGGCCCTCGTAGCGGTCGGGCGGGCGGGAGCCGTAGAGTTCCCGGAGGGCCCGGACGTCGTCCGGCTGCAGCTCGGAATTCCGGTCCCGGTAGAAGTCGAAGAGGGGCGAGCGCGGGTCCTCGCTGTCGGGGAACCCCAGGAGGTTGCCGGCCTCGTGGAGCACGACCGAGTAGAGGTCGACGGCCGGCACGCCCGGGGTCGTCCCGGCGTAGGCGCTGTTAAGGATCAGGTCGCCGGACCAGGTGCCCGCCGAGCCGTCGAAGGGGATCGAGTAGGCGACCACGTCGAGCGGCATCGGGTGGGCCGCCACGCGGACGTCGCCGAACTGGGCCGAGGTCGTCGCGAACCCCGGGCTCCCCAGCGGCTGGCCCCCGTCGGGGTTGAGCGAGAAGTTCATGCCGGTGTGGGAGGCCCACGTCTGGAAGGCGCCCAGGATCTTGAGCTGCCAGTCGGGGCCCCAGGCCGCCGGGGCGGCCTCCTGGAGGTCGCTGGCGTAGGGACCGATCAGGGTCCCGTCGGGGACGAAGCTGATCGACATGGCCATCGGCATGGGCCAGGCGTTGCCGAACGCGGCCGGGACGTCGCGGGACTCGAGCCGATCCGCCCGGGGCCGCGAGCGGCGGCGAGCATGGCGATTCCGCTTCATCGGACGCCTCCCCTCGCCGACACGACGGACGCGCCGGCCATGCCGACGCCCAGGGTGTGCTCGACCGCCGCCTCGACCGACTCGCCCAGGCCTTGCTGGAGCGTCGAGTAGAGATCGCGGCGGCATGCCATGAACGCCCGGACGACGGCCGGATCCCACTGCGTCCCCGAGCCGTCGGCCATGATCCGCTCGATCCGGGCGGCGGGGAGCCCGGGCCGATAAGGCCGGTCCGACATCATCGCGTCGCACGAGTCGGCCACCGCCAGGACCCGGGCCATCAGCGGGATCGCCTCCCCGGCGAGCTTGTCGGGATACCCCTGGCCGTCGTACCGCTCGTGGTGATTGCGGATCCCGGGCCGCAGGTGGGCGAGCTGGTGGATGCTGGAGACGAGCCGTTCCCCGATGACGGGGTGGGCCTGGACGTGCGCGAACTCCTCGGTCGTCAACGGTCCCGCCTTCTTGAGGATGTCGTCCCGGACGCCGATCTTGCCGATGTCGTGGAGCAGGCCCGCCAGGTAGAGGTCGTTGAGCAGGGGCCCGGGGAGTCCCATCTGCACGCCGATCCGCTGGCCGATCCGCGCGACCCGCTCGCTGTGGCCGCAGGTGTGGGGGTCCTTGGCGTCGATGGCCGCCGTCAGGCAGTGGACCAGGCCGAAGAGGGACTCCCGCAACCGCTCGTACACGTGCAGGTGGTAGCGGTGGTTCAGCAGCAGCCGCCGGGCCAGGCTGACGACCTTCAGGTCGACGGGCCGGAAGGGGCGGGCCGGCTCGAACCGGATCGCGACGATCCAGCTGCCGAGCGTCCGGCTGACGCGCAGCATGGCGACGTGCGCCGGGGCCTCCGGGTCCCCCGGCGCGGGCCCCGGGATCCCCACCCCGCGGAGCAGGCGGGAATCGGCCCCGTCGAGCGGCAGCGAGCGCGCGATCCGCGCGATCCGCTCGGGCGCGGCCTCGGCCCGGCCGGCGTGCAGCGGGGGCTCGGACCCCGTCCCCGGGTGCCAGAGCACCAGGTCGGACCGGGTCCCCTCGCGCACCGCCTCCAGGCTGAGGCGGATCTGGCCGGCCGTCTCGACCTCGGCCTGGAGGGCCTGGGCGTAGCGGTCGAGTGTGTCCCAGGCCCCCTGGAGGCCGTCGCTCGGGATACTAGGCGACGCGACGACGGTGAATCTCATGGGGTCACCCCTGACGTTTCTGAACATCTTGATCCTAGGTCATCGTTTCCCGAGCGAGGGGGAGACGGCCGGCCCGGGGGGCGACGCCGCCCGCTGCCAGCGTGCGAACTCGGGGCGGGCGCGGATCGGGTCGAGGTCCGGGTCCACGGCGACGAGGTCCCAGCCGAACCCGCCGCGGAGGGCGCGGGAGAGGAGTCCCAGGGCGGCCGCGGCGTCGCCGGGCTCCCGTCGCGACGTCTGGGCGTAGACGCCCGCGAGCTGGTACAGCGTCGCCGGCGAGGAGTCTCGCGAGAGGGCCCCCTCGGCGTCGGCGAGGGCCTCCTCGCGCCGCCCCAGGCGGGCCAGCAGGACGCCCCTCCCGCTCCGGGCCGGCACGTAGTCGGGGAACGCCTCCAGGGCCCGCCCCAGCAGCCGGATCGCCTCCTCGGCCCGCTCCGGCGTCCGGGAGAGGACGTGGGCCGAGTTCTGCAAGGCGGCGAGCGATCGGGGGTCCAGGCGGAGCGCCTGCCGGAAGTCCTCCAGCGCCCCGTCGGGGTCCGAGTCGGCCCGGGCCAGGCCGCGGGCGATCCAGCCCGGCTCGTCGGTCGGCCGGAAAGTCATCCCCAGCTCGCGGTCGCGCCTCGCCCCCTCGGCGTCGCCGGCGTCGCCGCGGATCCGGGCCCTCATGAAGACGGCCCGGGCCGGGCCGGCCCCGCGTTCGAGGGCGAGGTCGACGTCCCGGACCGCCTCGCCGTACCGGCCCAGTTGGTGCAGCGCCAGGGCGCGGTCCAGGAGGACGTCGGGCCGCCCGGGAGCCTGCCGGAGGGCCTCGTCGAAGTCGGCCAGGGCGCGGGCGGGCTCGCGGCGGCGGAGGTGGACGAGGCCGCGGTTGAAGTGCGGCCAGGGGTCGGCCGGGCGCAGGGCGATGCAGGCCTGGTAGCAGCCCAACGCGTCGACGTCCTGTCCGAGCCGATCGTGGCAGACGCCCCGGAGGGACCAGGGCCACCAGAGCCCCGGGTCGAGCCGCGTCGCCTCGCGGAGCGGCCCCAACGCCGCCTCGAACCGGCCGCGGACGGCGTGGTCGACGGCGGCCAGATAATGGTCGCGGGCCGTGAGCGGCGGCGCCGCGGCCGCTCGGGCCGCGAAGGCCCGGGCCTCCCCGGCGCGGCCGAGCCGGGCGAGCAGCTCGGCCCGCTGCGACCAGAGCGCCGCCGGGACGCCGCCGTCCGGGTGGCAGGCCTCGGCCTCGCGGTTCCAGGCCAGCGCCCGGCGGACCTCGGCCTCGGCCCGTTCGTCGTCGCCGCGCTCGGCCGCCTCCAGCCAGGTCGCCTGCGCCAGCAGCCAGAAGGCCTCGCCCCGATCCTGCGTCCATCGTCCCCGCGCGTCGAGGTCGAGGTAGGAGCCCGGGTCCGCGACGTCCCGCGACGGGCCCCCTCCGCCCGGGCCGAGCCCCAGCGCCCGACGGCACGCGTCGATCCCCTCGCGTCGGCGCGAGGCGTCGACGCCGGACGAGTTCAGGGCCGACCGCGCCTCGTCGAAGTCCCGGGCGAACCGCGCCCGCGCCTCGCGAGCCCGCTCCCGCATCCCCGCCCGGTGCGCCCCCAACCCCAGGCCGCCGGCCAGGGCCACCGCCAACGTCACGGCGAGGGCCGCCAGAGTGCCCGGCGAGGTCAGCCGAGGATGGCGGCGCGCCCATTTGCCCAGCCGCTCCCGGGGCGACGCGTCGGCGGCGTACCGCAGCGGGCGGTGCTCGATCTGCCGGCGGAGGTCCTCGCGCAGCTCCCCGGCCGTCTGGTAGCGGCGGTCGGGATCCGGCTCCAGGCAGTGGCGCACGATCGACGCCACGGCCGGCGAGACGGCGTGGTTCCAGGGCCGAGGGTCCGGCGGCGGGCCCGTCCGATCCTCGATCATGCGGGCGACCAGCTCGGGGGCCGGCATCCCCGCCCGCCCGGCGAAGGGGGGCCGGCCGGTCAGCAGCTCGTAGAGGATCACGCCGAGCGAATAGAGGTCGCTGCGCGCGTCCACCCGGCGGTCGGCCCCGCGGAAGGCGTCGAGGTGCTCCGGGCTCATGTACGGGAGCGTCCCCCCGACGGCCCGGGGACGTCCCGTCGTCGACTCGTCCTGCGAGAGGTTGAAGTCCAGCAGCAGCGGCTGCCCCTCGTCGGTGATCAGGACGTTCGCGGGCTTCAGGTCGCGGTGCAGGATCCCTCGCTCGTGGGCGTGGCCCAGGCCGTCGGCCAGGCAGGAGAGGATCCATAGGGCCGCTTCGATGTAGCTCATGCCTTCCAGCATCCGGCGGGTGACCTGGGCCATGCCGCTCGCCGCCCGCTCCTGGGGCGGCCGGGGGGGCGGGGCCGCGGCCCCCTCCGACGCGGGCCCGGCCTCGCGCGACGTCGCCTCGGCCGCTTCGAATCGGGCCCGGCTCCGCGCCTGCAAGGTCTCCAGCAGGTCCCTCCCCGAGCCCGGCGGCTCGTCGCGCCCGGCGACGTCGGCGAGCACGTCGGCGAGCGTCGTCGGCCCGAGGTAGGGCATGCAGAACGCCTGGAGCCGCTCGGACCGGTGGACCGAGTAGATCGGCACGACGTGCGTGTGCTGGAGCCGGGCCAGGGTCCAGGTCTCGCCCTCCAGCGCGCAGGCGACCTTCAGGACGACCGGCCGGTCGGCCAGCTCCCCCTGGTTCGCCAGGAAGACCCGCGCGAAGCTGCCCCGGCCCAGCTCGGCGACCAGCCGGAAGCCCAGGAACGCCTCGCCCGCCTCCGGCATCCGGACCGGCCCGGCGATCCGGCGGTGCGGCCCGCTCCCGGCTCGTTGCGGGGGATCGGCCTGCGATCCGATCCACGAGGCCGTCTCCGTCGGCGTCCGGCGCATCGCCGGCGTGCGACGTCGCGGCCGGTCGCGCGTCGACGGCGGCGGGATCGGGCCTGCATCGCGAGCCACGCCCTCGAAGCCCGCCGGCCAACTGGGGATGTCCATGTCCGGCTCCGGAGAGGGCCCATCGACTCGGCGGCCGCCGCACCGTCGTCGTGCGGCTCGTCATCGCATCCCGCCTCTCCCGGCGCGGTCGAGTGCGTATGTTCTTAGGATCCCTCTATCAGGAAGTCTTAGCTCACGGACGAAGCCGCCCCCCGTCCCAGTGCCGGGAAACGCGCCCGGCGAGGTCGCCGATGCACGTCGTGGCCTCCGCGAAACAGGGGTGGCGGAGATCCTACATTCCACCCCCGGGCGACGGCCCCCCGGCCCGGGCCGGGGGCTTCTCCGGCCCTCCGGGCGGCGGCGGCGACCATCTCGACAGGACGCCGTCCGGGTCGCCCTCGCAGGCCAGCCCTCGACCGGGCTCGTCGACGCAGGCCGACGGGTGATGGAGCACGTCGCGTTCGTAGCCCATCGCGCGATTCGTCGACCCGTTGGGCGTGAGGCTGCTCATGTACGAGTTGCATCCCGGATAGCTCAGCCAGGCCGCCCCCCGCATGTCGGAGGCCCGCCCTTGGAGCAGCTCCGAGACGAACGCGGCGTCGTCCAGTCCGTCCCGCACCGCCGCGAACCGGACGTCGCCGGCCTGGCCGAAGGGGACGGCCGCCAGTCGTACAGGCCGTCCCCGCGGAGGCCGGCCAGCTGGCCGTAGATGTCGTCGCCCCAGTTGACGCCGTAGTTCCCCCGCGCCTGCTCGGCCGCCGCCTCCCGGGCCCCCGGCAGCACGGCCGGCGCGACGAACGTCCGAGGGGCGTCGCCCGGGCATTGGTAAACGCCGAGCGAGGTCGACGTCACGGTCGAGTTGAGCGTCAGGCCCAGCCCCCGTCGGCCGATCGAGCCGACGTCGTAGTTGTAGGCGTCGGCGAGGGGGCCCTGTTCCAGTTAGGGCGGCAGGAGCACGGTCCAGGGCGTCGCCTGATCCTCAGGCCGCCCGGTGTCCGCGACGAGGGGCGTGCCCGGCGGGGCGCCGAGCACCACGATGCGCCCGGGCACGATCACGTCGTTGGCAGCGTGATAGCCGTGGACGGCCAGGCCGACCTGCCTCAGGTCGTTGGCGCATCGGGCCCGACGGGCGGCTTCGCGGGCCGCCTGGACGGCCGGCGGGATCAGGGCCAAGAGGATCGCGACGATGAATACGACGACCAGCAGCTCGACGAGGGTGAACGCGCGCCGCCACTTCGCCCGCATGGTTGTATCCCATGGGTTCGGCGATCATTCGGCTCCTGGAGGCGCGAGACGCGGGGGAGGTTCTCGTCATCGTATTTCCGGCGTCCGCGGAGTGCGAGCGCGTCCTGAGCCGGGGGCGAAAGGAGTCGCCGACTCGGCCCTCGCGCCGGGGCCCGATAATGGGCGTAATGTTTGCAGACGTTGAAATGCGTCGATTGTTTCGACCTTCGATCCGCCCCTCGGGCGGCCCGCCTAGGCCGTTCATCGCCAAAGCGGGCGGCGAGGAGATCAATCTCCCTGAATGAGGGAGCCTTTGATCGCCGGCAGCGTCGACCCATTGCTCCGACGGGCGGATTCGATTTGACGAGGGAAACGTAATGGCCGCCCCCGGCCGCGTCGCATGGTCCGCGCCTTCTGACCCGCCGCGGCGACGTCCGATAATGGGGGTTGCGTCGCCTTAATCCATCGATCCTCCGGGGGCGTCGCCGCCGGGGAGGGGAGGGCGGCGGATGAACCGGGCGAGGAGCTCGGCCCGGCTCTCGACGCCGTAGCGGCGATATAAGGCGGTCACGTACTGATGGACGGTCGGGCGGCTCAGGCCCAACCGCGCGGCCACCTGCCGCTCGCCGTCCCCCTCCAGCAGGCAGGACAGCGTCTGCCGCAGGCGCGGCGGCAGCCGGGTCGGGCTGAGCGGGTCGTCCGGCGACGTCAGCGTCGGGCCGATCAGCCGGCCCAGCTCGGCGTGGAAGAGCCGGAGCAACGCCATCTGCCGGCCCGAGAAGTCGCGGTCGCCGGCGTCCCGGTGCAGCCCGACCAGGTCCACCCGGCCGCCGGGCAGCTCCCACACGGACACGGCGCAGTCGTCGATCCCGACGGGCTCGTGGTACTCGACGTACATCCGGCAGCGATACCAGGCGTCGTCGGCGACGTCCTGCCGGCGGGTCCGGACGAGGTGGGGTTCCGGGTCGGCCGCCTTCAGCGCCGCGAACAGGACGTCGTCGTCCGGGGCGGCCTGCCGGCAGAACGGGTCGAAGTAGCGGTCGTGCTCGTCCCGGGTCATCCCGACCTGGATGAAGTCGACCGGGACGATCGGGCCGGCCGGCCGCCGCCACCGGCACTCCATGCCCGAGACGATCCGGGCCCCGAGCAGCCTGGAGATGCCCAGGCAGGCGTGCCGCCTCCACTCCCCCGGATCATGCCCGAGGTCCCGGCACTCGCCGACCACCCGGAGGGCGCGTCGCACTTCGCCCAGCCGCGGGAGGGCCGATTCGCCCATGGGCGCATCCTCTGTTTAGATGAATTGTGAAGGAAGGTGCCGAGAGTATAGACGTGGATGGTCGAGGCAGCCAGCCACCACCATTCGAACTCGGAGATCGTGTCATGCCGTCGCCCGCATCCCCGCCACGCCGGATGATCCCGCTCGCCGCACTCCTCGCGGCCGTCCTCGCCCCGGCCCCGGCCGCCGCGGATCATCTCATCACCTTCACCGGCGCCTTCGACGACTCCGACTACTCCTCGTCGCGGTGGGACGGCGCCGACCAATTCGAGGACGACCTGCCGCCGCTGTTCGACCTGACCCGACTGGGGGGTGGGTCGTTCCGGGCGACGTTCCGCGTCCCCGAGGTCCCGCCGGTGGACGAGTATTCCGGCGTCGCGAACTTCGAGTACCACCCGCCCGCCCCGCTCGCGCTGGTCCTGCTCGACGCGGCGGGGGGCGTGGTCCACCGGCTCGGCGGCGGGCTGTACGAGCTGGACGTGGAGAACTTCCGAAGGCAGGGCCGGCCGGGCAGCCCGCCTCAGCGGGCGAACGACGTATCCTTCTACGCCGTCCCGGACGGGCTCGCCGGGCTGGACGCCCCGCCCGAGCTCTACGGGCCGAACCGGCTCGCCTTCGGCGAAATCGCGGCGACTTTCGCGGACGGCTCCCGCCCCCTGGGAGACGTGTCGATCCCGCTGGACGGGGCGACCTACCTCGACTTCGACGGGCGGGAGTTGAGGGTCTACCTCGCCGTGGCCAACGGCGACCCGAGCGGGGACGGCCCGAACCTCTACGTCTATACCCAGTTGGTCTACCAGATCACCGGTGCGTCGGTCGCCCCGGCGGCGGTCCCGGAACCGTCGGGCGCCGGGCTGATGTCGGCCGGCGCGGCCGGGCTGGCGTGGTACGCCCGGCGTCGGCGGGGCCGGGCCGCCCGAGCCCGGACCGAGGCGTCCGTCGTCGACCGACCCGCTCGCCCGATGCATCCCCCGACCGACCCGGCCGGAGGAAGGACCATGAACCCGCCCGCCTCGAGCCTGCTCCGCCTAGGCCTCGCGATCGCGGCGATCGCGCTGGCCTCGTCCCTCTCCCCGCCCGCGCGCGCCGCCCTCATCCTGGAGCCGGTGTTCAACCGGGTCGCCGGCTTCGGCGGGGCCGACGACAACTTCCCGCTCTACGACCCGGGCTACCTGATCGGCGGCGTCGCCTACTTCACCGCCGACGAGCCGGGGGAGATCGTCACCTACGCGTCGGGCGACCCGCGGGATCCGTTCCTCGACGAGTTCCACGTCTGGAACAACACCGGGTACGC
The DNA here is from genome assembly GCF_029589435.1 of Paludisphaera mucosa. Lineage (NCBI taxonomy): Bacteria > Pseudomonadati > Planctomycetota > Planctomycetia > Isosphaerales > Isosphaeraceae > Paludisphaera > Paludisphaera mucosa. The sequence goes on from NZ_JARRAG010000003.1 coordinate 15,408, forward strand.
CATCACCGGGTTCACCCTCCGGCTGATCGGCACGGCCGCCGTCACGGATGATCCGGGCGCCGTCGTCCGCGGACCGGTCGACGCGATCTGGGGCGACGCGGACGGCGACGGCCTGGTCGGCTCGTCGGACATCTTCAGCAGCATCACCGTCTCGGCCGACGGCAAGGAGATCCGCTTCGAAGGGGGGCTCATCCCGGTCGGCGGACGATTCACGGACGTCCACCTGGCCGTCAGCGACGCCCCGCCCGACTTCGCGGGCATCGATTCCTCCTTCACCGGCGTCCGCACGGTCCCCGAGCCGTCCGGTTCGATGCTCTCGGCGATGGGCCTGGTCGCGTCGGCCCTCGGCGGCGTGTGGCGCGGTCGGGCCGCCCGAGCCGGGACTCGGCGGACGTAAGGGGCGGAAGATCGTCGGGAGGAACTTGACGGAGGCTCATCGACGACGTCCGATCGACTGACGGATGCGTCGATCGGGAGCGTTCGAACGTCGGCGCTTCTCCACGCCCCCGCCTGCGGCCCCTCCATCATCCCCCTGAACGCCGGTCCCGGCGAGGGTCCTCGTTTTTCGCTCCGTCGCCGTCGGATCTCCGACGACGCGGCCGGAGTTCGAATCCTCGCCCATGGCCGGAAGGTCGATCCGAGCATCCGACCACGGCGGCTTCGCACCGGGCGCGACCCCTGGAAAGCGAGGGTCGAAGAGGCCCTCGGAGGGGAGTCCGAGCGATCGGAATCGTGCGTCCGATAATAGATCGCTTATGTCGAGAGCGGTCGCTGGGAGGACGAAGCGTGGGGCCAAGGCCGCGATTCAGCTTGCGATCGATGATGATCGTCGTGGCCGCCGTGGCGGTCTGGATGGGGCTGGTCGTCGGATGGCCGGAGCCGACGATCCTCGCCACGGTCATCCTGGGGGGCCCCGTGACGGGCGTGCTGGCCTGCGGGCGCGATCGCGACCTCCGCGTCGCGGGGATCATCGCGGGCGGCGTCGTCGGCTTCGTCTCCATCGCGGGCTTCCTGGGCTCGATCCTGGGCCGGGGCGGGCCCGCGTGGAAGCAAGCCGCATCCATATCGCTCGTCGCCTATTCTCTCGGGTTGATCGCCGTCTACGGGGTCTTCGGAGCGATGCGGGGGGCCCGAGAAGCAAGCCGTCGGCGAGACGACGCCGAGCCTTGAATAATCTGGAATATCGTCGGTCCCTTGGGTCCGATAAGCGGTCTTTATGTTTCGCCCGGTTTTTTGGGGTCTGAGGACGGCTCTGGACTCCGCACGTGTGGGCGGGGATGATTCGGGGTCCCACGTCAAACCCCGCGAAAATAGAAAGGCAGCCATGAAGACGACTGGCGCGACCCCCGCATTGCTTCTGACGCTTCTCGTGACGGCCCTCGCCCCGGCATCAGGCGTTGCGGCGCAGACGCCCAACGAGGGCTCGCCGCAGCCCGGGGCGAAGGGCCTTTCGAAGGACGACGACCAGGCCGTCCGCAAGGTGGTCGCGGGGTTCACGGAGGCGTGGAACGCCCACGACATGGAGGCCCTCGCCAAGCTCTTCCGCGATGATGCGGAGTGGGTCAACATCGTCGGCATGCACTGGCACGGCCGCGATGAAATCATGGCCGCTACCACCGCATTTCATCAGACCATCTTCAAGGACAACAGCCACCAACTGGATGCCGTCGAGACTCGGTACATCGCCCCCAGCGTGGCCGTCGTTGTGGCGACAGAGACGGCGGATAGCTTCACGACACCCGATGGCGAAGTCCGGCCCAAGGCCCGAGACCGGCTCACCTATGTGCTCGTGAAGGGGCCGGAGGGCTGGAAGATTGCCCACGGCCACAACGTCGTGGTGGACGAGGACGCCGCGAAGAACGACCCGGTCAAGAACCCCCGCAAGTAGGAGGACACCTGACCGGCCCCCATCCCGACCGCCGCGAGCCCACCCATCGGCTTCGCTCGGAGAAGGCCTTTTGCTCCCGGTTCTGCCGGAGATAAGTCCTATTCGCCGTCCGCGGCGTACGTCGCAGAACGCGAATTTATGTTGCATATCGGCACGTGAGGCCGAGGGCCCTCCTATCACTCGCCGCCGGCTCATCGGAGGGTCGTGACCTTCGGCATCCGTTCTCGGAACCGCTTCTTCCCTTCCTCGGTGACGCGGCTCCCGGCGACGAACACCGTCGTGAGGTCGGGCAGCCCCACCAGCTCCATCAGGCCCGAATCGCTCACATCGGTGTACTGCAGGCCCAGGGTCTCGAGGCCCTTCAGCCCCCGCAGGTGGGCCAGCCCCGCGTCGCCCCATTTCTCGGCGCCCATGTCGACGAGCAGATCCTTGACCTGAGTCATGCCGCTCAGGTGGGCGAGGCCCCGGTCGGTGAAGCGGCTCCCCTGGAGGGATACGACCTCCAGCCGGGGCAGGACGCTCACATGCCTCAGGCTCTCGTCCCCGAGCTTGGCATTGAGGATGTGGAGCTTCTTGAGCTTCGAGAGGCCGACCAGCTTCGCCACCCCGGCGTCGGTCACGACCGGGTCCCAGTTGAAGAACGTCTCGATGGAGAGCGACTCAAGCTCCCCGAGGTCGCCGATGGCCGCCATGACCCGGTCCGTCGCCTGGGTCCCCATGAGCGAGAGTTCCTTCAGCCTCGGGAGCTTGCCCAGGGCCGATGCCAGGTCGACGGGAGCCCCGTCGACCTTGGCCGGCATGCCGTCCGGCCCGACCTTGACGAGCCCGACCCGGACGACCTGCTGGAAGAACTCGTCATCGATGGCCCGCCGGAGCCAGCCGGGGGCGTCGGGCGACCGGCCGTTTCGCCGCCCCTGGGCGTCGAACTCCCAATCGTAGGCGACCTCGCCGCCCAAGGCCTTGATGGTCGCGACGGCTTCACGCTGCTGCCGGGCCAGGTTGACACGCCACCCCAGCCAGAGTCCGAGGCCGAGGATTACGACCATCAGGACGCGGAGGCTGAGCCCCCTCCGGCGGCGGTGAGGGGCCTTCGTGTCGGCGTCCGGCGGCGGTGTGGCGTCCATCCTCGCAACTCCCACGGACCCGCACCATCCCCCCGCTTGCCCGGGGCCAGGGACGGGTACGGGTCCCGCCATTCTCGCCGGGCAGGGCCCCGAAGTCACGTCCCGGACTGCCGCGTTTTGCCGGAGATAATTCCCTTTCCCTTGGCCCACCAGGTCGAGGAATGCCCTTCGGCCACTGTCTCAAAAACGCTCGTTTTTGAGACTCACCAACTCGGCTTCTTAAGTCCGGGTTAGGCGGGGCCCTCGACCGAACGGCGTGGGAAGAACTCGCCACGCAGCTGGTACCACGTCAGGAGCACCGGCAACGCCGTTGCGGCGAGCCAGGGGTCATCCGTCGCGAGCTCTTTGATGGCGGCCCAGGCGGTGACCGCCACCATCAGGAACCAGAACGCCATCATGAACCACGCCGGGATGGTCCGGCCAGCATTCGATGGAACCACCATCCTCCGACCCTCCGCCTAAAGCAAAAGCTCAGTAAACCGGCCCGCCGAGTGGAACCTTCATGATATCGGAAAACCGCCGACGATTACGCCCCTTGCGGGGACTTTTTCCTGACAGTCTTGCCGTCCCGGCGACCGGCCAGGCTGTCTCAAAAACGCCCGTTTTCGAGACAGCCAAATCGAGCCCGCCGAGCAGGCAGAGTCTTGATGGAACTCGCTCCATTTCCCGTCGCAGAATCATGGTCCGAGAATTCGCCCGGATGGACGAGTTGCGACACGCGGCCGGGACGCGAGTCTCCAAGGCCCAGTCCGAACCGACCATCGCCCCGAAGAGTCGCTGATGGTCCCCACCTCAAGACCGTCCCCGCCCCGGTCCGATTACCGGACATAACGCCCTTTATGTCTTGTAACGGTTACGCGTCATCGAGCGTGGACGCGGGCTGGACGGCCACTTCCGGACGCCTCGACGGTCGGCGAAAAGCCACGCGGAAGGGTGGAAGTGGGAGCGGGCTTCAGCGTCCGATAATGGCGCTTATGTTCGAAGATGTGAAAAAATTTCGCCATGTCCGATTATTCCGCCCTCCATCGGCGGCCCCCGCCGTGATGGTCGAGGGTTCCGCCGAGCAAGCGGCTTCTAAATTTCGCGCGTCCCGGTCGCCGGTCCTCGTGTCAGGATTCGTTCCGGCGATGCTCTTCATTCCACGCCTCGACGTCACGCAGGAGCTCGCCCGCGAACTCTTCAAGCGAGCCGAAATGCTGCTCGAAACCGCCCAGGTCGTGGTCGTAGAACCAGACCTCGGACCCCGAGCCGCCGAGGTCTATGCACCAGTAGTTGCCGCACTCGTCGTCGCCGATGACGAAATAGCGACCAGGCCAGGGGCCGTCGTCGTCGGTCCAGGGAGTGCCCGGCCGCCGGACATCCTCGTTCAGCTCGACCAGCCGGTCGGCGTCGTTGACCAGTTGACGCTCGGAAGGCGACTCCTGCTTCCAACCGAGGTCCGTCTTCGCAGATTCCAAGTCCGGCGGGTAGCCAAGCAGGAGTCTGCGGTAATCTGCAGGCAGATCGACTCCCAACCGCTCCTCGATCTCCGAAAGCTCCGCTTCGGTCATCTCGTCGCCCTCACCCAAGGACATTCTCAGTCGCACGAGCCACGAACCGGCTCGCCGATTCGATGCAACCTGTTCGGCCGCAGAAACCTGTCGTCACCAAACGTCTCGGACCCTTCTCTGGCTAGTATGGACCCGAAATGGCTCGGACCAGGGCCGCTTCTCCTCAGCCGACAGTCGGGGGACATGATTTTCCTTGAAGGTCGACCGTGACGGCCACTAAACCACACTCTGAGCGTGCACGAAATATGAAATAGTATAATCCCCATTATCGGACCCAGTTTCGAGGGCCCGAATCCGCGCCCTGTCCGAGGCTGAAAGCCCAACTGCTCGAGCGTCGGATCTTGGCTATCATGTTCGCGGGCGCGAAAGTGAGCTGATCGCGAGGGCTGTGCCGGGGCGACGCAGCGACGAGCGGTCGTCAGGCGGCCTCGGAGTCGACGGGGGCGGTGGGGAGCCAGACGACGAACTCGCAGCCCTGGCGGCCGCCGCCGCTGCGGGCCTCGACCTTGCCGCCGTGCAGCTCCACGAGCCGCTTGACCAGCCAGAGGCCGACGCCCAGGCCGCTGGCGATCCCCCCCTCGTCGTCGCGCTTCACCTGGGTGAAGATGTCGAAGACGGCCTCCAGCATGTCCTCGGGGATCCCCGGCCCGTCGTCGATCACCCGGAAGACGACGCCCTCGCCCTCGCCGTCGCGCTCGACGTCGAGGCGGATGTGCCCCCCCGCCTTGGTGTACTTGGCGGCGTTGTGCAGCAGGTTGTAGAGGACCTGCGACACCCGCTCGGAGTCGGCCTGCAAAATCAGGGGCTCGGCGGGGAGCGTGACGGCCAGCTCGTGGCGGGCCTTGGCGATGAACGAGCGGACGTTCTCGGTGGCCGTCGTCACCATCCGGTCCACCGGGACCGACTCGTACTTGAGCTTGATCAGGCCGCGCGAGAGTCGCGCCACGACCATGAGGTCGTCGATCAGCCGGACGATGTGCTTGACCTGGCGCTCGATCATGGCGCGGCTGGTCTCGACCACGGAGGGGTCGTCGCCGGCCAGCCGCATGATCTCCAGGGCGTTGCGGATGGGGACCAGCGGGTTGCGCAGCTCGTGGGCCAGCAGCGAGAGGTACTCGTTCTTGCGGCGGTCGACGTCGCGGAGGGCCTCGTTGGCGCGGGCCAGCTCGGCGGTGCGCGCCTGGACCCGGCGCTCCAGCTCCTCGGCGTGCTCCTTCTCCTGGAGGCTGTAGCGGATGGAACGCTCCAAAAGGGTCGCGTTGAGCCGCCACTTCTCCAGGAAGTCGGCGGCGCCGGCGCGCATGGCGTCGAGGTCGATGGCGCGCTCGTCGAGGCCGGTCAGCAGGATCATCGGCGCGGCCGCGCCCCGGGCCACGGCCTCGCGGATGACGCCCAGTCCGTCGCGCGGGCCCAGGCCGTAGTCGACCAGGTAGAGGTCGTGGCGGCCCTCGCAGATGACGTCGACGGCGCGGTCGGCGTCGGCCAGCCATTCGAGTTCGAACCGGCTGTCGGCGATCTCCGCCAGCAGGTCGCGCGCGAGGATGTAGTCCTCCTCGTCGTCGTCGATCAGCATCAGCCGTATCGGCCTGTCAGGCATCCGAGCCTCCCTCCGATCCTTGGGGGTCGCGACGCGGCGGGGGCGGCCCGGCGGCGTCGATCGAGATCGGGCTCGGCGTCGGCGGGTCGATCATGGCCGGGCCGTCCCCGACTCCGAGACGTGGGCCGGCAGGGCGACCCGGAACGTGGTCCCCGCGCCGGGGGCGCTGGTCGCGGCGATCGTGCCCGCGTGGCGGTCGACGATCCGCCGGCAGATCGCCAGGCCCATCCCCGCGCCTTCATAAGCGTTGCGGCCGTGGAGCCGCTGGAAGGGCTCGAAGATCCGCTCGTGGTGCTCGGCGTCGAAGCCCACCCCCTGGTCGGCCACCTCCAGCTCCCAGGCCGCGGCGACCTGGCGGGCGGCCACGCGGACCGAGGGGGGCTCGCCGGGGCGGTGGAACTTCAGGGCGTTGCCGATCAGGTTCTGGAAGAGCTGACGCATCTGCACGGGGTCGGCCTGGATGGTCGGCAGGGGGCCGACCTCGACCCGGCCGCCGCTCTCGCGGATCGCGACTTCCAGGTCGGAGACCACCTCGGCGGCGACGGCGGCGAGGTCGACGGCCGCGAACGACCGGGCCTCGAGGCCGACCCGCGCGAGGTCCAGCAGGTCGACGATCAGGCCCCGCATCCGGCCGGCGGCCCGGACGATCCGCCGCAGGTCCTCGCGGCCCCGGTCGTCGAGCATGGGCCCGCAGCGGTCCGCGAGCCGGTCGCCGAAGGCCTGCACCTTGCGCAGGGGCTCCTGCAGGTCGTGCGAGGCGGTCGCCGCGAACCGCTCCAGGTCGTCGTTGCTGCGCCTCAGCTCGGCGGTCCGCTCGCGGACCAGGCGGTCGACGGCCCCGGCCTGGGCGGCCTTCAGGTCGTCGACGTCGGTGCAGGAGCCGACCCACGACGCCACCGCGCCGTCGGCGTCGCGGCGGGGGAGCGCGCGGACCAGGAACCAGCGGTGGCGGCCGTCGCCGGCCCGCAGGCGGCACTCGGCCTCGACGGGGGCGCCCGCGGCCAGGGCGTCGCGCCAGGCGCGGCCGAGGCGCTCGCGGTCGTCGGGGTGGACGCGGTCGGCCCAGCCCTCGGCGAGGTCGGCGTCGGCCGGCAGGCCGGTGTACTCGTTCCAGCGGCGGCTGCAGTAGGCGGGACGGCCGTCGGCGAGGGCCTCGAACACGATGTGCGGCAGCGCCTCGGCCAGGGCGTAGGCGGGGTCGGCGTCGGTCTGGATCTCGGTCTTCATCGCCGTCCCGTCCGTCGTCTTCCTGAAAGGTCGCGGGCCGTGAGACGCGAGGTCCCCGCGGGGCCTCGGAAACTATCGGACTAGCAAACCTTATTCCGCGGCCCGTGTCACGGGGGACGCAAAGTGCGTAGGCGGGGCCTGACGCCCCCGGGACGCCTGTGATAAGATGAGGCGAGTCGCGCGGACGGCCGCAGCAGACGCCCCCAGGCGATGGCGCGAGCCGCCGGGGCGACGCCGGGCCGGCCGCCGAGCGATCCGGGAGCGAAGCGGGTGACACCAGCCGGCGAGAACGAGCCCAAGAACAACGGCGTCCGCGAGGACGCGACCCCGACGGCCCCGGGCGTCGAGCCGGTCCGGCGGATGCTCCTCGTCGAGGACGACGAGGACACGCGCACCTCGTTCCAGCAGCTCCTGAACCTGGCGCTGAACATCGAGGTCGACCTCGCCGTCGACGGCGCCGAGGCGCTGACGATGCTCGACAAGAAGCCCTACAGCATCGTCGTCACCGACCTCCGCATGCCCAAGGTCGACGGCCTCAAGCTGATGGCCGAGATCCAGGCCCGCCGCCTGCCGGTCACCGTGATCGTCACCACCGGCCACGGCAGCATCGGCGACGCCGTCCACGCCATGCGGATGGGCGCCTACGACTTCCTCACCAAGCCGCCCGACCCCCAGCACCTCTGCCTGCTCATCGAGCGCGCCCTCCGCGAGCGCTCGCTCCAGGACGAGCTGGCCGCGCTTCGGGTCCAGATCGGCGAGCGGCACCGCTTCCTCAACGTCCTGAGCAAGTGCCCGAAGATGTACGACATCTTCGAGCTGATCAACAACATCGCCGACACCACCACCACCGTCCTGATCGAGGGCGAGACCGGCACCGGCAAGGAGCAGATCGCCCGCGCCATCCACCAGGCCTCCGCCGAGCACCGCAAGGGTCCGTTCGTCCCCGTCCACTGCGCCGCGCTGTCGGAGGCCCTGCTGGAGAGCGAGCTGTTCGGCCACGAGAAGGGGTCGTTCACCGGCGCCGCCGGCCTCCGCAAGGGCCGGTTCGAGATCGCCCACGGCGGCACCCTGTTCCTCGACGAGGTGGCCGACATCCCCATGTCGATGCAGGTCAAGCTGCTCCGCGTCCTGCAGGAGCGGAAGTTCGAGCGCGTGGGCGGCAACCAGGCGATCGAGGTCGACGTCCGCGTGATCGGGGCCACCAACCAGGGGTTGGAGGCCGCCGTCAAGGAGGGGAAGTTCCGCGAGGACCTCTACTACCGCCTCAACGTCGTGAAGATCGACCTCCCCCCGCTCCGCCATCGCCAGGAAGACATCCCGATCCTGGCCACCTACTTCGCCCAGAAGTACGCGCGGCCGGGCCACAACCCGGCGGCGATCTCCGACACCGCCATGAAGCGGCTGCTCGCCTACGCCTGGCCGGGCAACATCCGCCAGCTCGAGAACGCCCTGGAGCGGGCCAGCGTCACGGCCCGCGACGGCGAGATCAAGCCCGAGAACCTGCCCCGCGACGTCGTCCCCAAGGAGGGCCGCCGCGCCTCGCTCAACGTCGACCTCGCCCGGCCCCTGACCGAGCAGCTCTCCGAGCTGACCGGCGCCTTCGAGGAACGCTACCTGCGCAAGGCCCTGCGGAAGTGCCGGGGCCACGTCGGCCGCTGCGCCAAGATCAGCGGCCTCTCGCGGCGGAGCATCTCCGCCAAGATCGCCCAGTACAAGATCGACACCGCCGCCTACAAGCCGAAGTGAGGCGGGCGAGGTAAGCCGTCGAAGGGTTCTCCTTCTCCCGCCGGGAGAAGGGGTGTGAGGATCGCCGCGCGCCCGCGCGTGGGCAGACGCGTGCGCAGGGGCGGGAAACCCCGGCGCGGGGGCTCGCGGCACGAATCTGCAAGGCCGGCGCAGCGCTTGCTTAGGGAAAAGGATCGCGAGGGCGCGGGGCGGAGATCGTCCCGCCGCGCCGACCCTCGAGGCCCCCGACGCCCGCGAGCCCGACCGCCATGAACCTCGACGTCGCCACGACGCGCCTCCTGCGCACCCTCCTCATCGGCGGGACGATCATCATCGTGATGTCCGTCGCCGCCGCGGTCCTCAAGCCGGTCGCGCTGGCGATCATGGTGACCTTCCTGCTGGCCCCGATCGTGGCCCGCCTGGAACGCTACAAGATCCCCCGGGTCGCGAGCGTGGCGCTGGTCCTGATCGTCATGGTCGCGGTGACCGGGGCCACGGCCTACGTCGTCGGCGGCCAGTTCGCCAGCCTGGCGAAGCAGCTGCCGACCTACCAGAAGAACATCGAGAACAAGCTCTCGATGCTGCGGCCGGGCGAGGAATCGTCGGTCGACAAGATCATGAAGTCCATCTCGGCCCTGGGGGACTCGCTGGCGTCGGAGGAGGCCAAGACCGACGACCGGATCGCCCAGCCCGTGCGGATCGTCGGCGGCAACGACCTCTGGGAGCGGGTGCACACCTATCTCGGGCCGTTCGAGTCGGTCGTCGCCCTGGGGGGCATCGTGCTGCTGCTCGTGGTCTTCCTGCTGTTCGAGCGCGAAGACCTGAGCAACCGGATCATCCAGCTCGTCGGCCGGGGGCAGCTCGGCGTGACCACCAAGACGTTGGCCGAGATCGGCAAGTCGCTCAGCAGCTACCTGACCACCCTGGCCCTGGTGAACGCCGGCTTCGGCGCGGCGATCGGCCTGGGCGCCTGGGCGATCGGCCTGCCGTCGCCGGCCCTGTGGGGGTTCCTGGCGGCGCTCCTTCGGTTCATCCCCTACCTGGGGACCCTCCTGTCGTTCAGCTTCCCGTTCCTGATCTCGATCGCCCACTACCCGGGCTGGACCCAGCCGGTGCTCGTCTTCGCGCTCTTCGCCGCCGCCGAGGCGGTCGTCAACAGCGTCGAGCCCCTGCTCTACGGCAAGAGCACGGGCATCTCGCCGATCGGCCTGCTGGTCGCGGCGATGTTCTGGGCCTGGCTCTGGGGCCCGCTGGGGCTGCTGCTGGCCAACGCCATGACCGTCTGCCTGGCGGTCGCCGGCCGGCTGATCCCGGGCCTGGAGGTGCTGGGCACCCTGCTCCGCCACGACGTCTCGGTGAGCGACGACCAGCGCTGGTATCAGCGGGTCCTGAGCCACGACCTCGACGGCTCGCTGACCCTGCTGGACGACGCCCTCAAGGCCGGCTCGTTCGAGGAGGTCTGCGACCACATCCTGATCCCGACCCTCTCCCGCGCCGAACACGACCGCAGCCGCGAGAACGTCGACAACAAGGACGTCGCCTTCATCTGGCGGGTCGTCCGCGACTGGCTCGACGACGTGGCCGAGCGCGACGACCTGGTGCTGACCCTCCCGCCGACCGGCGTGCAGGCGACGGCCGCCGCTTCGAAGGTCGTGATCGACCCCCTGCCGACCCTGGGCCCGCTGGCGACCGAGCTGCGGCCGATGGTCGGCGTGGCGACCGGCGGCGGGGCCGACACCCTGGTCCTGCGGATGCTCAACCTGCTGCTGCGGCCCTCGGGCGTCCGCCTGACGATCCTCACCGCCGGCGGCACCTCGCTGAACGTCACGGACAAGATCGCCCGGCTCGACCCGGCCCTGGTCCTGATCTCGCACCTCCCCCCCGTCGGCCTGACCCGCGCCCGCTACCTGACGAAGCGGATGCGCGCCCGGGCCCCGGAGACGCCCGTGGTCTTCGGCTACTGGGACGCCAAGTCCGAGATGACCCAGGTGATCGAGCGGCTCCGGCCGGCCTCGGCCAGCCGCGTCGTCGTCTCGCTGGGGGCGGCCCGCGACCTGATCCTCAACCGCGCCCCGGCCGCCGCGACCCCGGCCGCCCCCCTGCCCTCGCCCTCGACGACGGCGGCCCCGGCGCTCGTCCCGGCGGGCCGGAGCTGAATGGCACGGGATCTGCATTAACGATCGACATCGAGCGAGCCTCCGCCGCGAGGCGGCCCCCGAGCCTCGCCGCGCACGACCTTGTGGAGTCCCGATCATGAGCGCCGGTTCGACCGATCCGATCCCTGTCGTCACGCCCGAGGATCTGACCGCCGCCGACTTGATGAGCCCCGTCGGCCGGACCTGCTCGCCGTTCAGCACGATCACCGAGGCCGTGATGATCTTCCGCGAGCAGGACAGCGACGCGGTCGCGGTGGTCGACGCCGGCAAGCCCGTGGGCGTCGTGGTCGACCGCGACGTCGCGCTCGCTGTGGCCGACTCGCCCGACCTGGCCGCCCGCCCGGTCTCCGAGGTCATGGTCAAGGACTTCCCCACCATCCCGGTCGACGCCCACGTCGACCAGGTCTTGCAGACGATGTCCGCCGCCGGCGCGCGGCTGGCGCTCGCCGTGGACGCCGAGGGCAACCTGGCGGGCTTGATCTTCTGGGCCGAGCTGGCCCGCCGACTGCCGCTGGACGAGACTCAGGCCCCGGGCCAGGACGATGACGTACCCGCCGAGGTGACCAAGCCGTGACCGACGTCGACGAAATCCGCCGCCAGATGGCGCTCATCCGCCACGAGATGCACCACGACGTCTCCAACGTCGTCAGCGACGTCGGCGACGCCATGGACTGGCGATCCGTGATCCGCAACCACCCTTACGTCGCGCTCGGCGTCGGTCTCGCCGTGGGGTACTTCGTGGTCCCCCGCCGCAAGACCTCGGCCCAGCGCGTGCAGCAGGTCCTGGCCGAGGCGTCGCCGCAGGCGCTCGCCGGCCTGATCCCGCCGACGGCCGCCTTCACGGCCCCGGCCCCGGCCAAGCCCGCGAAGCCGCCCCGTTCCCTCGCCCGCCGCATGGTGGGCTGGGGCGTCGGCCTGCTCTGGCCTCTCGTCGGCCAGTCGGTCCAGGCCTACGCCGCGATGTGGCTGGAGAACCAGCTCAAGCAGCAGCTCAACTTGAACCTCAAGCCTCCCGGCGAATACGTGCCGCCGTCCTCCTCGGGGAGGCCGGGCGAGCCGTACGACGGCGAGACCGCGCGACGGGCCGCCCGCCGCGTCTGAGACCGCCGCCACCCCTTGACGACGCAAAGGAGCATTCCCATGGGTTCCCAGAGTTTCGGCGGATGGGCCGACAGCGCCCGGCAACCGGTCGACACCGCCCGACAGGCCCTCGGCGAGGCCGGCGAGGCCGCCCGCCGCGGCTACGACGACGCCTCCCGCCAGGCCCGCCAGGCGTATGAGCAGATGGAGGACGCCATCGGCCCGTACCGCCAGTCGCTCGAAGACGCCATCGTCTCCAATCCCGTGAAGGCCGTCGGCGTTTCCCTGGCCGTGGGGGTCCTCCTGGGATGGCTCATCAAGCGGTCCTGAACGACGGCCCCCGCCCTGCGGCGTCGAACGGCCGGCCGAACGGGCTGATCGAGAACGTCAGCTCGTTCGGCAACGACCTGGCGACGCTCGCGACGCTGCAGTCCAAGCTCGTCGCCGCCGACGCCAGGGAGAGCCTCGCCAAGTCCGCCCCGGCCCTCGCCGGGCTGGCCCTGGCGATCCTCCTGGCCTTCGCCGGCTCCGTGGCGATCCTGGGCGGGCTCGGCCTCTGGCTCGCCGAAGCCTTCGCCCTCAAGCCCGCCGTCGCCCTCATGCTCACGGGCCTGGGCGCGCTCGTCGTGGTCGCCCTGCTGGCGGCGGTGTGCGTCAAGCTCCTCGGCTCCAGCTTCACCACCTTCCGCCGATCCGCCGAGGAGCTCGAACGCAACCTCGCCTGGATCAAGACCACCCTGACCTACAGCGGACGCTGATTTCCCATAGATCGAGCGACCTCACGCCGCGAGCCGCGCGACCCCACCCGGGATCACGCGACCTCGCGGCGTCGGTCGTTGCCATCGCAACGGCGCGGGCGATCCAATGACGTGGATCAGACGGCGGCTTTCACGATCCGCCGGCGCAGCAGGAACAGGGGGACGCCGCCCAGGCCGAGCAAGACGACGCTGGTCGGCTCGGGGATGGCGGCCGCCGTGGGCAAGAACACGGCGTCGATCTGGGTGTTGGTCCCGCCCGGTGCGGCGGGAAACGAGTTCTGCGACGCGTACTGTCCCAGTCGGGTGGTGTAGTTGCCGTTGAGCGTGATCGTCACGACGAACGTGGCGTCGGTCCTGATGGTGGTGCCGGTGTAGGTGAAGCTGATGTTGGCGATCGCGGCCGAGTCGACCGGGGTGATCGTCCCGCTGCCGGGCACGGGCGTGACGCCGACGTTCTGGATCGTGACTGTGAAGTCGGCGGGCGCCACGACCACACTACTGGGATCGTTGACGCCGGCGTCGAAATCGTAAAGGGTCACCATGCTGCCCGCGACGAGCTGCTCCGACCCGCCGTTGCTCGAGAACAGCAGGCTGTAGGTGAAGACGGACGAGCTTCCGCCGGGAGCCGGGCTGGTCAGAACCGGTACGAACGACGCACGAGCGTCCTGGACGCCCAGCGTCCCGAAGGCGGCGACCCCCAGGACGAAGGCCCGAATTATGAACTTCTTCACATCAAAGCTCCTGATTTGAATCATCGCTAGGCTCCCCACGACGGGTCCCGCGATCCTACGTGTTTCCTCGCCAATAATCTGTAAAATTTCGCTCAAATAAGTCCTAATGCTATAAAATAATTAACTAAACCGACCGCCCCTTTACAAGGCTACCTCCAAGTGAGACGAGTTTCGTCCTGAGCGTCATGCGTGAAGGTGTCTACAACGAATGGCACTTAGATTTTGCTAGCTCGTTTGAGCATATGGAGTTTGATCTCCCTTCGCGGCCGCTTCAATTCCTCATACCCTCTCGGCCCCTTCCTGGTCATGCGGGGCTCGAACCGGTCGGGCCGGTCGGCCACGCGATGCACGGCGATGGCCCCGAGCAGTTGCTCGTAGAGTTCCTCTTGGTCGTCCGCACCGCTGTGCGCCCGGTAGGCGATCAGCGGCCGGAACGCTTCGAGAACCTGGAGCGTCGCTTTGAAGCTGATCGAGCGAGGTTCCACATTTTCGATGGTCGCCGCCTGTGCCATCACCGTGCGGATCAGGTTGTACGCCAGGACGTGGGCCCAGATCTCCTTGCGCACCAGCTCCGGCGTCTTGCACCGCAAAACATCCATCTGCAAGGTGATTTTGATCGAACGCAAATCCAACTCGTTGTTCCACCTGGCCCGGTAGAGCGAAGCCAGCTCCTCCGCACTCGCCAGCCCGGGGTCCAGGATGGTCGTCACGACGACGACCGACCGCGTCCGGAACCCGGGCTGCACTACGCGGAAGCGAACCTCGCGGACGGTGATCGCCTCGGGCAGCGCGTTGTACGTCGCCCGGTCCACCGAGCGGATCGACGACGGCTTCTTCCACACGACCACGTGATCGTCCTTGCCCAGGCGGGTCCCCTTGCGGAAGTCGGCCCGGCGGTGCGCCGACAGGCGGCTGACGGTGTCGACCCCGCGTTGCTTGAGCAGGTACATTCCGACCCAGCCCGACATCAGGCGGTCGCCCAGCAGCACGTCGCCGGGGCGGAGCACGTCCCACAGCTGGCGCAGCAGGCTGACCTCGCCCTGGCCCTTGCCGGCGTAGCGGCAGACGCCCAGGTCGAGGATCGCGCCGCAGGACAGCGAGATGATCGCCCCGATCCGGGCGGGGGCGAAGCTCGTCCCGGGCACTTGGTTGTAGGCCAGAGGGTATTCCCGGCGGTTCTCCGGGGTGTCGGGCATGGAGACCGTCGAGCCGTCGAACAGGCAGACGCGGCGGCCCTTCCAAAGCCACTGCGGGTCGACTCGCGCGTCCAGGTTCCGCCCCACGAGGCGGGCCACGGCGGCGAAGAACCGCTCGGGCAGGCGCTTCCGCGCCTGGCAATACGCCCCCGTCTCGGAGCTGCACGGCTCGAGCCCCTGTGAGACCCGGTGGGCGATCAGCCGCGCGACGGCGGCGCGGCAGGACTGGTCGGCGTTGAGCACCTGTCCGATGAACACCCAGAGGGTTACCAACGGGGCGTAGATGCGGTCATTCCAGGTCGCCTCGATCTCACGGAGGGCCTCCTCGAGGCCGCTGGCGGATAGGACGTCGGCGAAGGGGAGTCCGCCTTCCTGGACGAACTGTTGGCGGAGGAGGTCGATCTGATGCCGAAGACGTCCCTGCGCGTAGTTGAACATCAATCTGGCTCCGAGCCGGTGAGGGTTGTACGCCCTCATCAGAGCCAGAATGCCCGTGGCTTCCTATCCTGCGGCGGGGGAACCGTTTGTGAAAATCTAAGTGCCATTCGTGTCTACAACCCGCCTGGGCTCGATAATGTTCAGGAGCGTTCGCAACGCGACTTGGACCCCGGATCGGAGGAGGCATCCCATGCGAGGCGTGTTCGTCACGTTCGTCGGGCTGATCGTCGGCATGTCCGCGCGGTCGCAGGAGCCGCCCGCCTATCAGCTTTGGGCATTCGGCGACGCGCCGCATCCCGCATTCAAGGATCTCCTCCTCGAGATGCCGGCCGTCCAGGAGGAATTGGAGCTTACTCCCGCGCAGAAGCGGGCGCTGGAGGAAACGCGGACTCGCCTCATGGCGAAGGCGAGGCAGGCGATCCGCGGGACGACCGACCGGCAGAAGATGCAGGCGGCCCGCGAGGCCGTCCTCAAGGAGTTGATGCCCGCCCTCCTGGCGAAACTGGAGCCGGGGCAGCGCGAGCGGCTGGATCAGATCCAGCTCCAATCCCAGGGGCCGTTCGCTTTCGGCGGGTCCAGGAACCTCCGGCTGGACCTGGGCGGCCCGAGCGTGGCGGCGCGGCTCAAGCTCGGCGACGACCAGATCGAGCGAGTGAAGGCGATCGACGGCGAAGGCGAGTCGGAGATCGCCAGGGCGGCCGCCGTCCCGATCGTTCTCGATCCCAAGGCGGGCGCGCCGACTCTCGAATCGATCCGCAAGCTGGTCGAGGCTTCCGAATTCCAGGCGGTCAAACGGAAGGCCCGGGCCGACGCCCGCAAGGCCTGGGCCTCGGCGATCGAGAGGATCGAGCAGGTGCTGACCGAGGACCAGCGCAAGGCCTACCGCGAGATGCTCGGCGCGGCTTTCGACCTCTCCAAGATGCGATCCTCCGACGACGAGGCGGAGGAGGACGTCCAGATGGTGGCGGCCGTCCTGAATATCGGCGGCGGGGGCGGCCAGCGCGCCGACCCGGACTTCGACGCGAAGGTCGCCCGCCCCGCATACACCACGACGCACCCGCGGGTCCTGTTCGACGAGGCCCACGACAACTTCCACACGGCCGACGGGCGTTACAGGCCGTTCGCCCAGCTGATCGCGAGCGACGGCTACGCCGTCATCCCGAACAAGGAGAAGTTCAGCCAAGGGCTGCTGGCGAAGGGGGACGTCCTGATCATCGCCAACGCGCTCGGGGCCGCGGGGATGGGCGCGCCCGGCGCTTCGGACTCGGCGTTCACCGCGGCCGAGTGCGACGCCGTGCGCGACTGGGTCCGCGCCGGCGGCTCGCTGCTGCTCGTCACCGACCACGCCCCGTTCGGCTCGGCGGCCGAGTCGCTGGCCGGGCGGTTCGGGGTCGATATGAGCAAGGGCTACACGTCCGACCCGCGGAACTCCGAGGGGGGCGAGACGAGCCTGGTCTTCACCCGCGAGAACCACCTCCTGGGCGACCACCCCATCACGAGCGGCCGCGACGACTCCGAGCGGATCAGGCGCATCCAGACGTTCACCGGCCAGTCCCTCAAGGGCCCCGCCGGCGGCGTCGCCATCCTCAAGCTCGGCGAGACGGCGACCGACGAGGGCCCCGACGGCAAGCCGGCCTCGGCCGCCGGACGGGCGCAGGGGATGGCGTTCGCCTTCGGCGAGGGCCGCGTGGTCGTCATGGGCGAGGCCGCCGAGCTGTCGGCCCAGCTCGTCGGCGCCGAGAAGTTCGGCATGAACGTCCCCGGCCTCGACAACCGCCAGATGGCCCTCAACATCATGCACTGGCTCTCCGGCCTGCTCGAACCACGCGCCGCGGCCCGGAAGGCCGAGTAGGCAAACCCCGCCCTTCCCCCCCGGGAGAAGGTGGCCGGCACGGCCGGATGAGGGTCATGGCGCTTCGAGAAAGCCTCAGCGCCCCCTTGCTCTTCCCGAACTCCCTCGGCCCGCAGCCCCTCCGAGTCGCCCCGCGACGACGAGCGCCAGGAGGCCGACGAGCCCGACCCTGGCGACGGCGATCTCTCGCCGGCCCTCCGGGACCCGCGTCGCGGCGGACCTGCGCGAGAGGGCCCCTCCCGCAGGATCGACGGACGTCGGCTCGACCGGCATTCTACACGCCGCGCGGCCCCGCCCGTCACCCTTGCGAGCCCCGCCGCGCAGCGGCTAGCATCGTTCCGAAGCGACGGCGCGTGAACGTCCGATGCATCCAGGACGCTTGAGCGGGCGGGCCGCTTCAGGAGGATTCACCGTGCGCGGGACCTCGTTCGTCATCGGCGGTCTGCTCGCGATCGTCGCCGGATCGCCCGCGACGGGTCGGGTCGACGAGGCTCCGACGGCCGAGCAGCGGGCCGATGCGCTCCGTCGCCACGGGCTCGACCCGGCGTCGCCGCTCGATGCGCGAGTCGGAGAGACGCCCGCGACGGTCCTGGCGATGTTCCGGGAACTCGGCGGCCCCGCGCCGACCGCGCACGCCCTGACCGACGCGGAGCGTCGCAAGCTGTCGGCGGCGTTCGCGGCCCTGCCCCCCCTGCACCGGCGGATCCTGGGCGAGCGGCTGCGTTCCGTGAGCTTCCTCGACGGCATGCCCAACACCGCGCTCACCTCGACGGTGAACCCGGACGAGCCTTACCGCCTGTGCGACCTCACGATCCGGGCCGGCGTCCTCGGCGAGGACGTCTCCACGTGGCTCACCCAGAAGGAGCGGACCTGCTTCGACGCCGCCGGCTCGCCCCTGAGCGTGACCGTCGAGGCCGGGACGCTCGACGCGATCGTCTACGTCCTCCTCCACGAGGGGACGCACGTCGTCGACTCCACCCTCGGCCTCACGCCCTCCCCGCGCCCCGGCGCCCCGCCCGCCACCCCGTTCACCGAGGGCGTCTGGAGCGACCGCCTGACCCCCCGCCCCGCCTATCGCGACCCGCTGCTGCAACGCATCGCGTTCCGCCGCGAAGGCGAGATGCTCCCCGTCGACCAGGCCGAAGCCGTCTACGCCGCCCTGCTCCGGACGCCCTTCGCGTCGCTCTACGGCAGCAGCAACTGGCACGACGACCTCGCCGAATCCCTCGCCCTCCACCACCTGACCCAGGTCCTCGCCCAGCCCTACCGCATCGTGATCCGCAAGGAAGGCCGGGAGATCCTCGCCTACGAGCCCATGAAGTCGGACCTCGTCCGCAAGCGGGCCGACCAGCTCGGGCGGTTCTACGAGGGGGGTTGATCCGGCGTCATCCCGTCGCCGCGCCGGACGCTGTTTCCCCACGAGCCGAACGGCGGCTTATCGCACGCCCACGGGCCGATCCTGCCCGCCATCGTCGGCGACGCGAGTGAACGGGCGGGTAAGCGGTATCTGGAGTTCTTCGCCGCCACTATGGCCGCCGTCTCCACGCAGCATCGCGTAACGCCCTTTATGTTCCATTGAACTCGACGGCCACTGCTATACTCGAAGGCAGCCCGGACAGACCCTATCCAAGGACGCCAATTCATGCCGTTTGCACGCATCGACCTGGTTGAAGGGAAACCTGCCGATTATCGAGCCACCGTGGCCGATGTCGTGTACGAGGGAATCGTCGGGACTCTGAAGGCACCGGAGGGCGACCGATTCATCGTCATCGGCGAGCACGCACCGGAGAACTTCGTCTTCGACCCGCACTTTCTCGGCGTCGAGCGAACGCCGGACCTCATCTACATCCAGGTGACCAGCACCGTCGGAAATACGAAAGAACAGAAGCTTGCTTTCTTCCGGCACACGGCCGACGAACTGAACCGACGGCTCGGCGTGCGACGTGAGGATGTTTTCATCAGCTTGGTGTTCGTCGGACGCGAGGATTGGTCGTTCGGCAATGGCGAACCTTGGTGACCGACGGTTCCTCAACCCCCAATCCGGCTCGCCCTGGCAGCCCGTCTTCAGTCGCCCGAGTTTGTGCAGGATGACCCCTTCATCCTGCCCTATAGGCTGTCTCAAAAACGCTCGTTTTTGACACAGACCATCTCGGCATCGCGTGGTCCTGTCGCCCATCCGTGGCGTCGCAGGGGCCGCCGGGCGTGCCAAATACGGTGCCGCACGAATCCGCCATATTCACAGCAGAGAATGGGCCCCCCGCAGGGGGCACCGGGCATGCGGGCAGGTCAGACCCTAACTGCCCCACCCACCCCAACGTTGAATGGCTTGCGACAGGACGAGGAAAATCGCCACGAGGTTCGCTATGTGCACCACCACGGTCACCCATAGCCGTCTCGGAGCGGAGTTATCCTGGGACAGATTCCAGGAGGCCCCGAGAAGGTAGTGGCTCAAAATGGTGGTCGCAAGAGAGCCGAGCGCAATGGCAATCGGGCCCATCATCAAAATCTGGACCAAGAAGCGAAGCTGGTAGAAGTCGGTTCTTATCCATCCCACGGCAAGCCCGGTGAAGAAAGTTGCGAGTGTGACTAAAGGGGGGATGACCAGTGTGATGGTCAACCGCCAGAACCATCCCGTAAAGGTGCAGTTTATCACGGTGTCTCCCCTGATAAAATCCATGAAATTACAGATGTGGATGTATTGATTGTGACTTAAATCCGAGGCCAACAGACCAGACCGCCGAGGCAGCCCGATGATGCCCGAAATTCGGCGTGGTGAACCGCACTGACGTTACGAGCATACCCCAACTTGCACGGGGCCAATGCCGCCTCTCGCGACGGCCGGCTAGACCGTCTCAAAAACGCCCGTTATTGAGACTTGGCCGGCTGGCCAGGCCGCAGGCCCCGAACGCTCGCCCGACATCCCGTCTCGAAATCAAAGTCCCGAAACCGGCCGACCGCGTCGGGTTTCGGGACGCTCGTTTGCCGGAGATAATTCCCTCTTCCGCCGGCCGAGCAGTCCGGGAGTTTGTGCAGGACAACCCCTTTTTCCTGCATGACTGGCCGTCTCGGAGAATGCGTTTTCAGAGTCCGAATCGAGTCATTCGTCCAGGACTACGAGACGCCGAAACGTGAGGTTCAACCTCTCTCCCACGGGCTTCGCCGTCTTCGGAATCTGGTGCAGCCAGTTCGCCTGCGTCCCGCCCCGCATGACGAGGAGGCTGCCGTGCGTCAGTTCGACGTTCGCCTTCAGCTCCTTCCGACGCTTGTGCTTGAGCTGGAAGTTCCGCGTCCCGCCGAAGCTGACCGAGGCGATGACGGGGTCCTCGCCGAACTCGGGCTCGTCGTCCGCGTGCCAGCCCATGCCGTCCCGGCCGTCTCGATAGCGGTTGAGGAGGACGCCGTTGAAGGCCACGCCGGAAGCGGATTCCACGGCGTCCTTGACCTCGACGAGGGCCGTCGTCCAGGGCAGGGGCTCGTTCACGATGCCCGAGTAGACGTAGCGAGCCCCTGCGTCGCCGTACCATGCCGTGAGGCGGGGCAACGGCTTCAGCTCGCCGAACATCTTCATCGAGTCCTGCCGCCATCGCGTCGTCTCGACGAGCTGCTGGAGGAGCCGGTCGGCCTGGGCTGTGGAGAAGAAGGACGGGTAGAGGACGACATCGGCCTCGGGGACGTCGAGCGTCAGGGACGGGCGAGCGGAGTGGGTCGTGGATTCAGGCATTCCCTACCTCCGTACAAGACCCAAGCCGTCCTGCCACGGGTTGACGATGCGGGCACCGCTCGCTTTGAAATCGCCCTCGTTCCTGGTCATGACGTGCAGGCCGTGGCGAAGGGCGGTGGCCGCGATGAGCCCGTCGGCCGCATGCACGACGAGCCCCTTCTTCTGGGCGCGTGCCGTCAGCTCGCCCCAAATCCTGCCGGTTTCGACGTCGATGGGAAGGATGCGTTCGGAGAACTGACCCTCCAGGGCGGCGAGCCACCCGGTCAGCTCATTTCGCTTCTTCCCGGCCGCGAGCAGGCCGATGCCTTTGACGATTTCGCCCACCGAGACGACGCTCAGGAAAAGCCTCTCGTCGAGAATCGCCGAGACGGCCGCGACCACCGCCGCATGGGGCTTGGGCTTCCGCAACTCGGCCATGGTGCAGGTATCGAGGAGCACCTTCACAGCTCGACGTCTCGCATGGGGCTCTTGTCGCGTTCCAGGCCGAGCCCCTCGAGGGACGGCCCGCCCATGAGGAAGGCTTTGAAGCTCTGACGCCGCCCGGTCAGCTCCGCGTACGTCTCGGCCGAGATGACGACCACGGCGTCTTTCCGCCGGGTGATGGTCTGCGGGCCTTCGGAGAGGGCGAGGTTCACGACCTCTGACAAGCGGTTCTTCGCGTCGGCGAGATTCCAGGTCATCGAACACCTCCATTAAATCTAGCTAGTCTAGCTATATTGTCATGGCAACGTGATTTTGGCAAGCACTGAATGAGCCCCCTGCCCCCCGCCCGATCACCGGACGTGACGCCCTTTATGTCCAGTACTTGTAGCCATAATCCCGCCACCTCGTCGAAAGCTTCCGAAGATGAGATAAAGGGGATTATTTCCACCTAAAATGCTCGAAACTCCATCCATTCTTGTTTTGACCATGGATTGACAAGAATTGCCATGACGTGTGGGACGAGGGAGGATGAAGGCGGATACAGCATCGTGAGCGAATATATCCGTGAGTTGATCCGTGCCGACCAGGAGGGGGAGGCGGAAGAGCGCATCGACGCCCCCCTGCTGGAAGGGCTGGATTCCGGTCGGCCCATCGCCGTCACCGCCGAGTATTGGGAGCAGAAGAAGCGGCGGCTCGTCGAGCGGGTGAATCGAACCGCCCGCCCCCAATGACGCGAAGCCATCGCGTCGCCCCGGCCGCCGACCGCGACATCGACGACCAGGCGGCGTATCTGATGGAGGAAGCGGACATCGACCTGGCCCTGCGTTTCCTCGCGGCCGCCGACGTCGCGTTCGCCCGGATCGCCCCGATGCCGGGCATGGGCCGGAGATGGGAATCGGTCGACCCACGCCCGGCCGACCTGCGGATCTGGCGGATCAAAGGATTCCGCAATCATCCGGCCTTCATCGTGTCGCCGACGACGTCGTCGAGATCGTCCGCGTGCTGCACGCCGCCCGCGGCCTGGGCGCGTTGCTCGAATCCTGAACCCTCGAGCCCGATTGACGCCTGAGGAAGCCGGCCCTCGGCCTCCGTCGATGGGTTCGTTGGCGCGATTCCCGGCCCGGGGCGCTCCGAATTCGCGCAACTCGATCCATGTTCTTCGGTAGAGGCTTCCATCGACGCCCACCGAGGAGACGCTCCGCATGGCCACCGAGGCCCAGATCCAGGCCAATCGCGCCAACGCCAAGAAATCGACCGGGCCTCGCACCGACGCCGGCAAGGCCCGGTCGCGGCTCAACGCCCTGAAGCACGGGTTCCGCGCCCGCAGGGTCGACCCGGTCCTGCCGCAGGAGGATGCGGGGGAGCTGCAGGCGCGGATCCAGGAATGGCTCGACGACTACAAGCCGACCAACGCCGTCGAGCGCGACCTGGTCGTCCGGGGGGCGAAGATCGCCTGGTCGCTCGACCGCGCCGAGCGGCACGAGACCGCCCTGCTCTCGCGACGCGTGCGCCAGGCGCTGCTGCACTCGCGGGCGAGGGGCACGGCGAAGGCCTGCGGGCTGGGCCGCAAGCTGCTCTACCTGACCGGCAAGCGGCTGCTGCCGGGCTCGGGGCCGGACTGGGCCGACGACCCCGCCGCGTTCGTCGCCGCGCTCGAGGAGACGCCCGAGGGCGCGCGCTGGCTGCTCGACCGCTGGGTCGAGGTCCGCTGCCTGATCATCTCGGACGAGCTGTGGACGTACCAGGACCAGTTCAAGTTCGTCCGGCTCCTGGGCAAACAGCCGTTCGACGCGATCGACGACGCCGAGCTGAACGAGATCTTCCTGGCCTGGGAAGTCATCGAAGAAGGCTGGGGCGTGCGGTTCTGGAAGAAGGTGCAGGAGACGACCCCCTACGAGGATCCCGCCTTCAGCGCCTGGCGGCTCTGGCGCGAGCTGGTCACCCGGCCGGCCGACGCCGACGCGGCCGTCGCGCTGCTGCGCGGCGTCGCCCAGCGCGAGATCGACCGCCTCGAAGCGCTGATCGTCGACCTCGACGTCGTGGAGGGCGAGGACGCGACCGAGGCGGCCGAGCAGGCCTCGTTCTCGGCCGGCGACGGCTCCGAGCGGCTGCGGCGGTACCAGGCGGTCCGGGGCCGCGAGCTGATCAAGACCATCGAGACCCTGAGCAAGCTCCGCAAGGAGTCCGCCAAGCCCGAGCCGAAGTCGAAGGCGAAGCCGACGCCGGCCCCCAAGCCGAGCCCGATCCCGAAGCCGGCCCCGGCGGCGGCGGCGAAAAAAACGACGACGACCGAACCCAAGCCAGCAGCGGCCGAACCCGTTTCGGTGAATCGTGTTATGATCGCCTCACCGGTCCCCGCGATCCCCGAAGGAAGCCGAATCGAAGCCAGGCGACGGCCGGTCGCGCCGGCCCCGATGGTCGAGCCGGAACACACGGCCGCGGACTTCGCCGCGATCCGGCTGCGGGTGGTGAGGGAGCAGCAAAAGACAGGCCCGAGGGAACGCGGCGGGCGTCCCTCGGGCCTGTGGGATCAGGGGGTCGGATCGGACGAGGCGGCGGTCAGACCGGCCGCTTCCGCGACGTCCCCAGGCGGCTCTCGTCGAGCGACTGGATCGCCCGGCTGAAGGCGTCGGAGGTCAGCGGGGCGGCCGTGACGGCCGCGGGGTTGACGGCGACGACCGTCTGGGCGACGGCCTGCGGGCCGGCCGAGGCCGCCGCGGGGGTCGCCTTGGCCCGGATCGCGGCCCCGGTCGCCCGGGCGAACCGGCCCCGGACGGGCGTGCGGACCTTGGCGGCGGGGGCGAGCTGGAAGGTCGCGGCGGCGATGGGGGTCGACGAGCCGTCGGCCCCGGCCGCCCGGGCGGTCAGCGTGTAGGAGCCGTTGCGGGCCCCCGCCGGGAGCTGGAAGGCGTAGCGGCCGGCCGCGTCGGCCACGGCCGTGCCGACCTTCTTCGACCCCATCACGCCGGTCCCGCCGAGGTACAGGTCGACCTTCGTCCCCGGGGCGGCCGCCCCGTCGAACCAGGGCTGGCGGGCCCCCGAGGCGTTCGAGCCGGACAGCGAGAGCGACGGCAGCGTCGAGACCGTCTCCTGGTTGACCGGGGTCGCGGCCGAGGTCGCGGCGCGGGCGACGGTCGCCGCGGGGGCGGTCGTCGCGGCGCCGGTCGTGGTCGTGGTCGACGTCGTGGTGGTCGTCGTCGAGCCGGCGACGTCGGACCGGGCGGGCCCGGCCGTGGCCGAGGCCGAGGCGAAGCCCCTCGTCTGGGCCGAGGGGAGCGCCCCGGCGATCAGGCTGGAGGTGGTCAGCGTCCGGTAGGCCAGCGGGGCGCCGACCGGGACGACGGGGGCCCCGACGGCCCCGGGGAAGCTGGTGACCTCGGCGTCGGCCCCGTTGGGCAGGGTCTGCACCATCTTCACCAGGAACTGGCCCGTGGTCGGGCGGTAGACGGCGGGCAGGTCCCAGCCCACGCCGGCGTAGTCGGCGGGCACCGGGATGTCGCCGCCCTGGAAGACGACCTGGGTCGGGAACTGCGATCCGGCCGGCCGGGCGATCGTGAAGACGCCCAGGGTCGGGTCGAAGACCGCGGGGATCGTCTTGTACGCCAGCCCGTTGTCGTGGAAGTACAGGTTGTCGTACTTGCCGGGGACCGGGATCTGGTTGGCGGGGAGCGTGGCGACGACGTCGAAGGTCCCGCCGGCCAGCGAGTAGGTCAGGAACTGGCCGGTGCTGGGGCGGTAGACGGTGGGCTGGTCGTAGCCAAGCCCGAGGAAGTCGCCGACCAGGGGGACGTCGCCGGCGACCCCGAAGCCGAACGAGCGGATCGAGCCCGACGGGGTGGTCAGGGTCCAGACGCCGGTCGTGCCGTTGACCAGGTCGTAGACGCCGTACTGGGTCGCCCCGGGGCCGTCGAAGTTGCCCACGATCGGCACGCTGGAGCCGCCCGTCCCGAACTTGAAGGTCAGGCCCCCCTGGGTCGACCGCCAGACGACCCAGCTGGCGTCCGCCGAGCGGAAGGCGGCCAGGTCGTTCTTGCCGTCGGCGTCGAAGTCGCCGGCCAGCGGGATGTCGCCCGCGGAGCCGACGCTGGCCCCGTTGGGGAACCAGATGGGGACGAACGACGGCGGCGTGTAGTGGGTGAACCACTGGCCGAAGCCGACGCCGTCGTTGCGCAGGTAGAGCATGCTCTGCGACTGCGAGAGGCTCGAGGAGCCCCCCAGGTCGAGGGCGCTGCCGCTGTAGTCCAGCCCGGTCGTCACGATGGTCATCGCCAGCGTGGGGCTGCTGCCGGGCGCGACGTTGCCGGCGGGGTCGACGGCGGTCGCGGTCAGCCCGATCAGGCCGTTGTTCAGCGCCAGGGGGAGCTGCACCGCGAAGTTGCCCGAGGCGTCGGCCGTGGTCTGGGCCAGGATCGGCCCGGCGGGGTTGGTGAGCGGGGCCTGGTAGATCCGGATGATCGACCCCGCGTTCGTCGCCCCGACGGTCCCGTTGAAGACCGGCTTGCGGACGTTGGTGATGTTGTCGCCGACGATCCCCGAGTCGTAGTTCGGGTTCAACGTCAGGCTCGGGGCCGCCGTGGGACCCTGGGTCTTGACGCGGACCGTCACCTGCGGGCTGGGATGCGCCGCCAGGCCGGCCGCGTTGGAGGCGACGGCCACGACGGTGTAGGTCCCGTCGCCCAGCGTGGGCAGGAGGAGCGTGAACCCGCCCGAGGCGTCGGCGATGGTGGTGACCGGCGGCGAGAACGGGGCGAACGTGCCGCCGGCGCCCAGCAGGTACAGCTCGACCGCGGCCCCGGCGGTGGTGGTCCCGACGAACCCGGGGTTGGGGTGGTTGGTGTAGTTCTGCGCCGGCACCAGGCCGGTGTTGTCGGAGGCCCGCAGGGCCAGCGAGGGGTCGGCGGGGACCGTCGAGTTCCCCAGGTCGTCGGCGTCGACCGTGATGCTCAGGGTGATCGGGTTGCCGACCGCCCCGGCGTCGTCGGTCGCGTAGATCTTGAGGACCTTCAGGCCGTTGCTGGGGAGCAGGCCCGCTCCGACCTGGATCGTGAAGTTGCCGAAGCTGTCGGTCCAGTTGGCCGGGACGTTGGTGCCCGGCGGGTTGGTGGTCGGGTCGGTGCCCGGGCGGGCGATGTCGAAGCCGCCGATGATCTTGCCGTCGGTCTGGTCGTAGATGGTGATCCGGGTCGCGTTGTTGAACCCGGACGTCATGCTCAGGCCCGAGACGCGGAACTGGGAGGTCGTGACGATCGGCGTGCCGTCGGGGGCCGTGCCGTTGGTGTCGGCCGCGGCGACCCGCACCGTCCCGGGGATCGTCAGCGGGGCCATCTTGATGCTGAACATGCCCCGGCCCCAGGTCGAGGCCAGCAGCAGGTCGGGGTCGCCCTGGGCCGTCGCCGAGTAGGGGTCGAGCGGGCCCAGCAGGTTGGGGACGCCGGTGGCGGGGTTGATCGCCCCCAGCGACAGGTCGAGGTCGGTGGCCTCGGTCCGGGGCAGGTAGCCCCCCAGGATGGGGGCGCCGTCGACGTCCTGGTTGGGGTACAGGCTCCAGGTCACGCCGTTGTCGAGCGAGCGGAAGACGCCCGTGTCGCCCGAGACGTAGAGGACCGGGTGCAGGCCCGCGCCGACCGGGTCGGCCGTCGCGTTGGGGATCGAGTACCGCCAGTCGACGACCATCGCCGAGAGCGACAGCGACTGGCTGAGCTTGATGCCGTTGGGGTCGGTGTTCTGGTTGTAGTTCTGCCCGAAGATCGTGTACGACAGGTTGCGGAGGTTGCCCGTGACGTTGACCCACGAGGCCCCGGCCGCGACCGAGTCCCTGATGAAGAAGACGCCCGTCGAGGTGACGGCGTAGGCGGCGTGGCTGCCCCGGACCGGGCTGGGGATGATCCGCAGCACGGACGAGCCGTCGAGGCCCGTCGAGGCCTCCTGCCACGAGTTCTGGGTGCCGCCGCCGCCGGTCCTCGTGAGGAAGACCCGGCCGGTGTTGGTGCCGACGTACATGAAGTTGCCGAGGTTGCCGATGCCGCCGGGCGCGGCCGGGTCGGGGGCGCCGTAGGCCAGGGCCTGGCTGTACCCCGTCGGGCTGCCGAAGACCGTCGGGGCCCCGATCTCGAACCAGGTGCCGCCCTGGTTCGTGGTCGAGAAGATCCGCCCGGTCGACGAGCTGATCATGATCTGCTGGCCGGACAGCGAGTTGACCGCGAAGGTCGCCCCGGGGCCGGGGCCCCACTGGGGGTCGGGGACGTCCGAGCTGCCGCTGCTCGACTGGATCAGGCCGAACGTCCGGCCGATGTGGTTGACCCGGTAGAAGGTCGTCCCCTGGTTGACCGACATCGAGCCCGGGGCGAACGCCTGGTAGACCGTCCCGAAGCCCTGGGGGTCGACGGCGACGCCGCCCGAGCTGGTCCCCTCGAAGGTCGGGAACCAGAGCAGGTCGCCGTTGTTCAGGATGTTCCCGTCCGAGAACTGGCCCTGGTCGTTGCTGCTGCCGTAGAAGAGGGCCTGGTCGCGGCTGACGGCCGCGCCCACGTTGTTGGGCTGGACGGCGCCGTAGTAGAACTGGGTGATCTGGAGGTTGCCGTTGCGGTCGCCGCCGGGGGTCGGCGTGGTCCCCACGCTGGTCCCGATCAGCTGCTTGCCGTCGTCGTCGAGCACCGACCAGACGCCCCGGTTGGTGCCGTAGACCAGCCGGGTGAGGCCGGACGTCGGGTCGATCATCGTGATCAGCCGGTGGTAGTCCGGCGCGGTCCCGCCCCCGCTGATGGGGGCGTCGAACGGGATCCACTCGGTCCCGAAGCCGTTGTTCGTGAACTGGACCAGGTTGCGGACGAACCGGGTGGCGTCGGCGTTGAACGGGTTGCCGGGGTCGCGGATGTAGTTCAGGAAGTCGCCCTGGGTCGCGAAGCCGTCGAGGATGTTGCCGATCGTGACCGGGCCGGTCGAGCTCCAGTCGGTCAGGCCGTCCTTCGAGACCGACGAGAAGAGGGTCAGGTTGTAGGCGTCCCAGATCTTGGTGGCGTCGACCCGGATCATGCCGGTGCCGGTGGCGGGGGCGTGGAAGCCGCCCAGGTAGACGACGTTGGGGTTCGTCGGGTCGACGGCCAGCGACAGGGCGAAGTTGCCGTCGCCGTTGGTGACCGTGTAGTCGTTGAGGGTGACGTCGTTGCTGGGGATCGAGGGGGTGAAGTTGCCGAGCGGGGGCTCGGTCGGGATCCGGACCTGCACCCAGTTCGCGCCGAAGTCCTTGGTCATGAACAGGCCGAAGAGGCTGCCGTCGGTGTTGGCGACCGCGGCGTACAGCCAGCCGGCGTAGAGCTGGTCGGCGAGCGGGACGCCGGTGAGGTCGGGCTTGACCAGGGCGATCCGGCCGTGGGCCCCGTTGGGGTTCACGCCGGGGTTGGCGACGGCCACGCTCCTGCGGTCGAACGTGTCGACGACCAGCGGGTTGCCCACGCCGCCGGCGAGGATGTTCCAGACCTGGCCGCGGTTGGGGCTGATGTAGACGCCGTCGCCCCGGAAGGCCGCGTAGAGGACCTGCAGGTTGGGGTCGGTGCCGCCGCCGGTGTCGCTCGTGGGGTCGAGCACGACGTCGGTGGCGTTGCCGGCCTTCATGAGCTGCCAGTGGTCGCCGGTGTCGAGGCTGCGCCAGAGGCCGCCGTTGGTCCCGCTCACCGCGGCGTAGATGATGACCTGGTTCTGGAGCGTGGCCTTGGGGTCGACCACGACCTTGAAGGTCGTCGTCCCCACGAAGATCCGGTCGCGGGCCGTCGAGGCGATCGGCAGCGGGGCGCCGGCGGCGTCGACGTTGGTGGAGCTGTCATAGAGCCGCCAGGTGGCCCCGCCGTCCTTGGAGATCAGGAAGCCGACGCCCTGGCTGCCCGAGTCGCCCTCGCCGGTGGAGGCGATCACGATCGACTGGTTGGGGTCGTTGTTGCGGGCGAAGACGGCGATCCCGCCGATGTTCAGGCCGTTGCTGGGGCCGAAGTCGGTCAGGGGGATGTAGGTCGGGCCCTGGGGGTCGGTGGTGAGGAAGTTGGTCGTCTTCCAGACGCCGCCGCTGGCCCCGCCGATGAAGAAGGTGTTGCCGGTGGGGTCCGACGTGTCCTGCGCCATGGCGCCGATGCGGCCGCTCGAGCCCGAGACCGGGGCCGGGCCGACCGAGGTCCAGGTGTTCCGCGAGAGGGCGTTGGAGGCGTCGGTCTGGAAGATCCGGAAGCTGCCGCCGGTGCGGTCGGCGACCGGCTCGCCCAGG
The DNA here is from genome assembly GCF_029589435.1 of Paludisphaera mucosa. Taxonomy (NCBI): domain Bacteria; kingdom Pseudomonadati; phylum Planctomycetota; class Planctomycetia; order Isosphaerales; family Isosphaeraceae; genus Paludisphaera; species Paludisphaera mucosa. The sequence continues at coordinate 45,125 of NZ_JARRAG010000003.1, forward strand.
CCCGAGGTCGGCAGCGGCTTCTCGAAGAGGAGCGACCAGCTGTTGAGCGTGGCCGCGGCCCCGCCGGTGCTGGTGATCGTCAGCTGCCACGTCCCGCCCGACGGCGCGTCGAGGAAGCCGTTCGTCGGGTTGAGCAGCGACCGCAGGGGGTTGAACGACGCGCCCGAGTACGGCGGCGAGCTCTGGCTGATGGGCGTCGGGGCCGCGTCGTCGAAGATGGCGTCGACGAACCCGCCGCCGTTGGGGCCCTGCACCAGGTTGGCGAAGAGCGTGACCGTCTTCGTCCCGTTGGTCAGCGTGGCCGTCAGCGGGGCCACGTTGGCCGTCGCCAGGCTGAGCCGCAGCCGCAGGCCCGTGATCCCCGAGGTGGCGCTCACGGCCTGGATCGGGAAGCTGTCGGTGACGTTGATCGTCGAGGTGATCCGGTTGTTGATCAGGGGCTGGTTGACCGTCCCGCTGTTGAACGTGACCGAAGTCGTGGGGACGTTCGCCGCCTCGCCGCGGAGCACGTCGAGCCCGGCGTTGAGGTTGGTGTCGATCGCCTGGTTGTAGCGGTCGAGGATCGCCGAGGCGAGCTGGACCGTGTAGGTGCCGCTCAGGCTCTGCTTGGGGAAGTCGACCGCGAATTCCCGGGCGTAGAGCCCCGACGGGTTGACGGCCCGCACCGAGATCACCGGCGTGACGTTCAGCGACCAGTCGTTGAGCACGCCGACCGCGCCGGTCCGGACGTTCGTGACCGTGAGCGTCCACTGCCCCTGGATCGACTGGCCGTCGAAGACCGCCATGCCGCCGGCCCCGGCCGGGCGGAACGTCCCGGTGTAGGGGGCGACGCCCGCGCCGATCGTCGTGGCGGCGGCGTCGGAGAAGGTCGTGTTGACGAAGTTCGCCCCGGCGGCGTTGCCGCCGGCCCCGGTGAACAGGTTCAGCTTGGTGCCGGCCGGCGAGGTCAGGTCGAGCGTCAGGTTGGAGTCGAGCGCGAAGGTGAGGTTGAGCGTCAGCGTGACGTCGGCCGCCGTGAACGTGCCGTCGTAGCTGGGCACGGTCAGCGAGGACGACAGGATGCCCGGCGTGGTCGCCGAGGTGGGCGCGGGGATCGCCTGGCCCACCTTGTCGGAGGCGAAGTACTGCGGGCCCATCAGCGACCCGGTCGGCCCCATGATCTGGAGCACGTCGGCCGCCGTGACGCTGCCCACCTGGATGTCGCGGTCGAACCGCACGTTGAGCGAGCTGGTCGTGCCGTCGAGCAGCAGGTTGTCGCTCCCGGTGCTCCCGGGGGCCGAGGTGGCGATCACGTGGGCGCCGGGGACGATCAGCGGCAGGGTCGTGGTGTCGAACGGCGGCTGGAGGATCTCCCGCGCCGTGGGCCCCCAGGTCTGGAACCGGAGGGACGGCGTGGGCGTGGCGTAGGCGTCGCCGGGCGTGGTGCCGGTGTAGCCGGAGCCGATCGGGTCCTCGCCGGCGACGCCGTTGGCGTTCTCGTCCATCGCGTTGCCGCGGCGGGTCCCGCCGCTGGTGACGACGCGGACCTGGTCGGTGATCGCGGGCCCGAGCAGGTAGCTGTAGGTGCCGACGAGGTTGGTGAAGTCCCCCGGCGAGCCCCCGTTCCAGGGGTCGAAGGTGACCGTGAACTGGGTGTAGCCGAACCGCCCGACCCGGCTGCCCTGGACCGGGACGACCGACAGGACCGGGAGCCGGGTGGCGGCGACGCCCACGGCGGTCCCCCGGAAGAAGACGAAGACGTCGTCGGTCGTGAAGGTCGCGTCGCCCGCATTGCGGACCTGGTCGGGGTCGATCGGGCGGTCGAACGTCAGCACGAACGCGTTGGCCACGGGGCTGCCGTCGGCCGCCCTCAGCGTGTTGACGGCGTCGCCGGGCAGCCCGACCACGCCCTGGGTGCTGCCGATGACGCGCGGGCCGGCGGCGATCGTCATCCGCTGGACGAAGGCCTGGAAGGTGTCGCCGCGGATGGCCTGGGTCGAGTCGAGGTGGGACTCGTTCTGGTTGCCCGCCCAGGCGAAGTACACCTGGCCCGAGCCGACCGTCAGGCCCATCTGCGAGCCGAAGCCGAAGGCCGACGCCGCCGGGTCGACGTTGTTGAAGTTGTCGCCGGCCGGGTTGAGGATCACCTCCAATTCGGTGATGGCGTCGGTCGAGGACTGGGTCGGGGTGGCGTAGGACTGGGCGCTGAACGAGCCGCCGCCGTCGATGCTGGCCGTCGCGTAGACCGCCGAGCGGGCCCGCGCCGAGTCGTCGCGGCCGTCCCGCCACGACAGGACGAGGGTGCCGGTCGTCTGGTCGACCGCGGCCTGGGGCAGGAACTGGGCCCGGCCCACGATCTGGCCCTGGCTGGTGAGCTGGTTGGCGCCGCTGAAGCCGTCGACCGAGCCCTGGTCGTCGTTGACGAGGCCCTGGTTGACCCAGGTCACGCCGCCGTCGTCCGAGGTCGCGAGGAAGATGTCGGTGTTGTCCAGCGGGTTGATGACGCCGTTGGTGCGGATGTCGCGGTAGCCGACGAAGGTGACGTAGATCCGCCCCTGGAAGGGGCTGAAGTCGCCCAGCGTGTTGTCGATCGCGGCGTCGACCGCGGGGCCGATGCCCTGGGGCCCGGCGGCGGCCGAGGCGCGGGTGTACGCGCCGCTCTGGCTGCCCCGCACGAGCGTCGTGGCGACCTGCTCGGACTGGCCGTTGACGTCCGCGCCCGAGGTGACGCTCAGGCCCAGGTCGAGGAGCCGGGGGCCCGGGTTGGTGCCGTTGTTGCGGAAGGCCGTGAAGGTCAGCGTCCAGGCGCCGTTGATCTGGCCGGCGGTCAGCCCCAGGCTGTTGAGGTATTCCAGGCTGCGCAGGGCGGGGTCGGCCCCGAACGGCAGGCCCAGGTCGATCGACTCGGTCCGGTAGGTGCTGGTGTAGCCGGCCGCCGCGCCGCTGCGGTCGTTGATGCTCCGCGCGGCGTCGTCGTCGAACGTGCCGCCGATCAGGCCGTAGGGGAAGGCCGGGTTGCCGGTCATGCCGACGATCCCCAGGTTGGCCCCCGTGACGCCGCGGACCTGCCCGGTGGGCGTCACGCCCGCGGCGTCCTGCGCGTTGGAGAAGATGAGGATCTTGATCGGCTGGCCGGTCGCCGGGTCGATGGCGGTCGCCGGCCCGGTCAGGACCGCCTGAAGCCAGGTCATGTCGGTCTGCTGGACCGTCATGTTGAGGGTCAGCTTCGACAGGCTGTTGAACCGCGCGGGGTCGACCTGGACGTTGATGCCGAACGAGCTGTTCTGGGTCGTGTAGGGTCCGCTCGCCGTGGTGATCGCCTGGTTGATGTCCCCCGTCGCGCCGTTGAAGGCGTAGGCGAAGCCGCTGGAGAGCTGGTTCGCCTGGATCGCGTCGCTCGTGGTGTCGCCGAAGTCGGTGCCGAAGCGGCCGAAGTTGTCCCAGACGACCGCGGCCCCGCCGCCGGCGTTCGCCCCGACGGCCCCGGGGATCGTGGGATCCGCGGCCTTGCCCTGGCCGACGACGATCTTGGGCGTGGCGTTGGCGAAGAGGCTGTTCGGCCCGGTCCATCGGCCCCAGGCGTTGAAGCTGCTCTCGCCGCCGGTCACGTTGACCTTCGAGGCCCCGCTGAACGTGGCGCCGCCGTCGGACGAGACGATCACCTGGATCGAGTTGGGGTTCCAGGTGCTCCCCGGCCGCAGGAAGAGGTCGCCGGTGGGCGCGGCCTCGTTGGTGCTCCAGCCGATCCAGACGTTGCCCGCGGTGGGGTCGGTCTGCACGAAGCCGTTGGTCGGGTCGACGAACTGCGCCTGGTTGTCGTCGACCGTCAGCGTCGGGTTGAAAACCGCGTCCGTGACGTACTGGCGGACGACCTGGTCGGAGACCAAGGAGGGGCTGGATCCGGAGAAGTTGAACTTCCTCAACAGCAGGGCGCCCGACGTGTTGGCCCCGTTGCTCTGCTGGGTCAGCACGTACAGGTTGTGAGCGTTGTCGAAGGCGATCTGCGGGTTGTTCGTCTGGGTGTAGAACGTGAACCCGTTGGGGCCGGGCGCGATCCCGGCGTCGACCTGCAGGGGGGTCGCGATCGACGTGCCGAGCGTGGCGAAGTTCGTCCAGGAGAGTCCGCCGTCGCTCGAAAAGGCGCCCTGGACCAGGGTCACGTTGCCCGGGGCCAGGCTGGGGTCGTTGCGCACCCAGATCGAGGCCAGGTGATTGGGGTCGTAGCGGTCCACCACCACCAGCGGGCTGCTCACGTTGCCGCCGGTCGTCGAGATCCCCGCCACGTCGCCGGCGACCTGGGGCGCGGGCAGCACCGCCATCAGCGTCCGAGGCTCGAGGAACTCCAGGACGCCGTGACGGAGATGCGCCTTACGGGCCTTCTGGAGCCGGGCGTCCAGGCGAAGGCGGCTGCGAAGACCACGAGGGGGGACGTCCGAAGCACCCGTGCGCATGACCAAGTCTCCAAATCTCACGTTGAGGATTCGCCCTTCGCTCGGCAACGGCTATGGCGACGGTAGGGATTGCCCGGCTCATTCCGAATGACTCATGGAGCGAATCTGAGGTGGATCGAGAAAACATGCCGGCTCAACCGACCAGTGTCAAATTCCCAAACGACCCCTTTTTCCGCCCGCCCACCCCTATCCCTCCGAGATCGCCCGACCCCTTCGGTCGGTTCGGAATCGGGCATGCTTGTCATCATCCATGGTGCACATCATCCAAGTCAAGATTCCGGTCCCGAACTTTCCGATTTTCGTCCCCTCCCCTGCCCTCCCCGCTTCTCGCAGCCAGACCCCATCGATCCCGGAGACAGCCCATCGCCCCCCCTGCCCCGCGCCACGGCCGGCGTCGCCGGGGCCGCTGAAGGTCGAGGCGCGGCCGTCCTTCCTCCTTATTGAGGGAGCTTGCGGCGGCGCGGCCGACGGTCGACCCGCCCCGACCGTCAGAGCGACTTGATATCAAGATTCCTCGATGACCTTGGCCATCGAGGCGCCAAGGTTTCAAGGCGCCAATTCGGTCGAGGTCGCGATTCTTCCAAGACGCCCAGCTCCCTGCACACCTTGACGCCCAGCCGCCCGGGATCCTTGGGACCAATCCGGTCGATCGGCCCATTTCGCTCGATGCCGATACGCCAGGGCGCATCGAGCGACCATTCACCAAGGGACCAAGGCGCCAAGCTGACGCCGGTCCCTTGATCCCCAGCCGCCTGGCGACCTGGCGAAATGGGTGTCGAGGAACCGATCGACCCAGGTCGCGACATGGCTTGACCCCTGGATGCCAAGGTCCCCAGGTCGACCAGGCGCCTTGGCTCCTCGGCGCCGGTGGCCCTGGGTCGTCTGGAATGGAACGCCCCGGCGCGGCCTGGACGTCGCGTCGTCGCCCGGGCCCGAGACCCGGACGACGCCCCAGGCTTCTCGGTCTCAAGGCTTCAAGCCGCCGAGGCCCGCCAGCGGCCAAGCGTCAGGGGGCGCCTTGGCACATTGAAACCAAGGCGCCCCACGACCTGGGCCCCCTGACGTCAAGGCTTCCCAGACGCCAAGGTGGACCTGGCGCCTCGCTCGCGGGGTCTTCTTGATACCAAGGCGATGATGCCGCCTCGGTCCCGAGAGCGCCTTGGGAACAAGCCGTCTACAGACCGATAAACCTGGCGAGCTTGCAAGCCTGGCCGTCAAGGAGCCAAGCGACCAAGGCGACGAGGAGCTGACGGCGACTGGGTTTCGAGCCTCCCTCGAAACCATGGCTCCAAGGGACGTCGACGGCCTCGACGCCCTGGTTCCAAGGTCCTGCCAGGGCCACGTCGCCAGGGTCGCCAGGAACCAAGCGGACGAGGGTTCAAGTTCGTGAGGGGGCCTCGGTCTCTTGGAGGCTGGGTTCCGCCTCGAGCTTGACGACTCGGATGCTGGGCGACGGGGTTCCAACGTCGTCGAGTCGCCTCGGCGCATCGGGGCCAAGCCACCCTGGCGACTGGGGACCTGGGTCGGGCAGGGGCCAAGGCGTCAGGTTCCCAAGGAAACGAGAAGTCGACATTCCCAGCGGCCGATATACCAAGACGTCGAGTCGCCGAGGCTTCGATTCTCCAAGGGATCGAGGCGTCCAGGCGGCTGGGGATATAGAATCCCAGCGACCCAGGGACCAAGGTTGCAAGGCGTCGCCGTTAAAGCCAGGGAAGACACCGCTTTGGCGACGTCGTCGCCCGGCCGGTCCGGGGGCAGGGGAGGGGGGATCATGAGGAGCGTCGCGGTCACCAACGCCAAGGGCGGGGTCGGCAAGAGCACGACGGCCATCAACATGGCCGCGGCGCTCGTCGAGTTCGATCGCCGCGTCCTGCTGGTCGACGCGGATCCCTCGGGGAACGCGGCGCTCGGGTTCTTCCCCCGAGGGGCCCCGGAGGTCGGCCTGGCCGACGCGCTGCTCGAGGGCTCGGGCCTCGCCGACGTCGCGGTCGCCACCGAGTACCCCGGCCTGGACGTGGTGGCCCCGGGCCAGCGCCTGGGCAACTGCTCGGATCAGATGGGGGGCGTCCAGGGGCTGGGGCAGGGGCGCGAGTTCCGGATCCGCCGGCTGCTCAAGGGCCTGGCCGGCTACGACGTCGTCATCTTCGACACCAGCCCGGTGCTCACGCCGTTGAACGTCGCCATCCTTTATGCGGTATCCGAGATCTTGATCCCCATCGACCCCTGCGTCGCCGCCCTCGCGGGCGTGCGGGCGCTCGAGGACCTGGTGCGGACGGTCGGCGAGTTCCGCCTGGAGTTCACCGACGCCGGGCCGCTGGCGATCACCGGGGTGCTGATCACGAGGGTCGATCGCACGCTGGTCTCGAAGCAGATCGAGGCCGAGGTCCGCAACTACTTCGGGCCGATCGTGCACGACCTGGTCGTGCCGGCGTCGGTCAAGTTCCGCGAGGCCTACGCGCGGGGCGTCCCGCTGATCCATTACGACCGCCTGGGCGCGGCGGCCACCGCCTATCGCGCGGCGGCCTCGGCGTTCCTCGAAGGCCGGGCCGACACGGCCGCCGATCGCGACGAAGGCCGCGAGCCCGAGTACCGGGAAGCCTCCTGACCGCCGGCCGCGGCGCGCGGCCGGTACCGATGTATGGACCGTAGTTGTCCGCGGCGCGACCGCGGAGGCCCGAGAGATTCCAGGCGACCCCGGCGCTCGACGGACCCGACGGGGGAGGGAGGTGGAGCATGAGCAGCCCGACGCGACGCGGCGGCATCCCCGGACCGGAGAACCGGACCGGGCTGACCCGCCCCAGCATGACCGAGGCCGAGTTCGAACGCCGGATCGGCGGCCCCGCCGCGGGGGCCGAACCCCCGACGTCGGCGTCGGCCGCGGCCGAGCCGATGGACGCCGACCCTGCGGGCGATCTGGAGCCGGTGGGCCGTCCCGCCCCGGCGTCCTCGACGGCGCGGGCGCGCGCCAGCCGGGCGAAGCCGGTGAAGCCCCGGCGGGTCCAGCGGATGTTCGCCATCGAGGAAGACGTCGACAAGAAGCTCTGGCTGTACGCGATCCACATGGGCAAGGACCGCTCGGAGGTCGTCAACGACCTGCTGCGCCCGCTCGTCGCGTCGATGGTCCTGTACGACTCGCGCGACCGCCGATCGGGGCGGAGCGTCGAGGCGGTCGCCGACCGCGAGCTGGAAGGCGACGCCGCCTGAGGCCCGCTCTGCGCCCCGGAAGGGCAGGGGGGTCGCTCCGCGACGGCGGCTCCCCCATCGCCGCCCGCGTCGTCGCCGAGCCCCCCGGCGGGATCATCCGCCGCAACCCTCCCTTTCGTTGCAACTTCGACATCCCCCTTCCTCGTCCCACGGCACCCCCATCTCCGGCCCGCATTCTCGACGGGCCCGCCGCCGGATCACCCGGCGGGGCAGGGGGGAGCGAACGACCTCCGATCCATGATCGGCCCTGCGGTCGGCCGGCAGGCGCGTCTCGACCGCCTCGGGCCTGTGCGCGTTTTCGCGGTTCCGCGGGAATTCGTATGAGCGGACTTCGAGGACGTAGTGAAGACTGAGAGGGCGATGACGTCGGTGGGGCGGGCGACGACGAAGGAGTCCGGGACGATGAAGGCTGGCAGCCGCGACCTCCTCATGCTCCTCGGCGCGGGGACGCTGGGGGAGCTTTCGGACGGGCGTCTCCTGGAGCGGTTCGCCTGCCATCGTGAGGAGGCGGCGTTCGAGGCGCTCGTCGGGCGGCACGGCCCGATGGTCTGGGGCGTCTGCCGCCGCACCCTCCGCGACGCCCACGACGCCGAGGACGCCTTCCAGGCGACCTTCCTCGTCCTGGCCCGCAAGGCCGCCGCGATCGCCCATCGGGAGCGGGTCGCCGGCTGGCTCTACGCCGTGGCGTACAAGACCGCCCGGAGGGCCGAGGCGACGGCCTGTCGGCGGCGGGCCCGGGAACGCCAGGTGGCGGTGATGCCCGAGCGCGAGTCCAGGACGGACGAGGGTCGGGACGAGCTGGGGCCCGTGCTGGACCGCGAGCTGAGCCGCCTGCCCGAGAAGTACCGGATGCCGATCATCCTCTGCGACCTGGAGGGCAAGGCCCATCACGAGGCGGCGCGCCTCCTCGGCTGGCCCGTCGGCACGGTCTCGGGACGGCTGTCGAGGGCCAGGGCGATCCTGGCAGGGCGGCTCGCCCGGCGGGGCGTCGCCCTGTCGGCGGGGACCCTGGCCGCGTCGCTCGCGGATGACGCCGCGGCGGCGGGCCTCGCGACCTCGTTCGCGGCCCGGTCGGCGGCGGGTCCGGCCTCGCCGAGCGTCGCCGCCCTCGCGGCGGGGGTGCTGAGGGCCATGCTGGTGAGCAAGCTCAGGGCGGTCGTCGCCGCGGCCTCGATCCTGGGGTTCGTCGCCGGGGCGACCGTCCTCGTCCATCGCTCGGCTGCGGGCGACGCCGCGTTCCCTGCGATCGGCCCGCCCCCAGCCCGGCGGCCGGACGGGACTGGAGGAGCAACCCCCGTGCAACCCGCCCCCGTCGCGGCGCCCGCCCCCGACGACCCGCTCCCCGCCGGCGCGACGCTGCGATTCGGCTCGCCTCGGTTCCGCCACACGACGACGATCGCGAGCTTCGCGGCGTCGCCCGACGGCAAGACGGCGGTGGCCGCCAGCGGGACTCTCGCCCACGGCACGGTCCGCGCCTACGACCTGACGACGGGTCGGGTGCGATCGGCCTTCGACCGGAGCGTGACCGACGTCGAAGCGGTCGCGTTCTCGCCCGACGGGAAGACGCTCGCGGCCACGACCGCCGCGGTCGCGATCGGCCCATCGGTCTCTTTCTATGACATGGCCGACGGCAAGGAGTCGGCCCGCATCCCGTACCCCGCCGCCCTCTCCGGATCCTCCCGCGACCTGCTTGTCTTCGCCCCGGACGGGAACCACGTGGTGGTCAAGGCGGACGACGGCAAGGCGCTCCACCTGATCGACCTCGCCAGGCGCGAGGTGGTCCGCACGTTCCCGGCCCCCGGCGCGGTGTTCGCGGCGGCCCTCTCCCCGGACGGCGGGCACCTCGTCGCGGGCGGGTTCGATTACGAGAAGGGCGACCCGTTCATCCGCCGATGGGAGGTGGCCACGGGCCGGGAACTCGCCCCGCTCCCGCTGCCTAAGGGTCAGGGGACCGTCCGCTGCGTCGCGTACTCGCCCGACGGCGCGACCGTCGCCTTCGGCGTCGAGGCGAGGAACGGCTTCGTGAAACGCATCGCGGCGGCCACCGGCGAGGAGCGGCCGGACGTCCCGTTCCCCGGCGCGTCCAGCGTCCGTTCGCTGGCCTTCTCCCCGGACGGCAAGACGCTCGCCGCGTCGGGCGGGTCGTCCACCCGGCTGTTCGACGCCGCCACCGGCGAGGAGCGGCTGGCGATCGATCGCGGGGCGATCGGCCTGCGCTTCGCACCGGACGGGACGACGCTCGCGGGGGCGGTCGCCGGCGCGATCGGGCGCTGGGACGTCGCCACGGGCCGGTCGCTCGTCCCGGAGGGCGGCGACGGCCCGGTCGCCCAGATCGCGGTGACGGCCGACGGCCTGCGGGTGGTCTCGCGAGGGGAGGAGGGCGACGGGCACGTCTGGGACGCCCGGACCGGAGAGCGTCAGCATCGGCTGGTGATGAGCTGGCGGCGCGGCTTCGCCCTCAGCCCGGACGGGCGATTCCTGGTGTGGCCGATGACCGACGAGACGGTCGTATTCCACGACGCCGGCCGGACGAACGGCGCGCGCGCCGGCAGTCGGCTGCGGATGCTGGACGTGGCCGCCGGCACGCTCGTCGATCGATTCGGCGGCTTCGAAGGCGAAGCCCAGGACCTGTTCTTCACCGCCGACGGCAAGGCGCTGGTGACGGCCGATCGGTATCGCCGGGACGCGGGCGTGCGCATCTGGGACGTGGCGACGGGTCGGGTCGTGCGGTCGTTCCCCGCGGCGGGGGAGCCGGGGGCGCGGGTCTGGCGTTCCCGCCCGTCGCCCGACGGCAAGGTCCTGGCGGTGGCTTACCAGATGCCGGCGGGGGGCCTCGAAATGCGCCAGGCCGTGAAGCTCTGGGAGGTCGCGAGCGGCCGGGAGCTTCCCGGCGAGCCGGGCCGCTGGTTCGACGACGACGAGACGGCGTATGCCCCGGACGGGAAGACGGCCGCGACCACGACCGCCGACGGCGCGATCCAGCTCCGAGACGCGGCGACGTGGCGGGTGCTCGGGGAGATCCGGGGCCCGCGCGAACGTGCGACCGCCCTGGCCGTCGGCCCCGACGGGCGGCTGTTCTCCGGGACCCGGGACGCGACCGTCTTGGCCTGGGACCCGCGGTCCGTCAGGCCTCCCGACGGCCCGGATTGACCGCCGGGCGTCCGCGTCGCGCGGCCTAGGAGGCGAGGTCGGGCTCGGCGGGGAAGAGCAGGGACTGGCTCGACCCGAGCTTGCCGTCGCGGAGGCGGGCCTCCAGCGCCGCCAGGCAGAGGGGCTCGAGCATCTTCTTCCAGCGGCTCAGGCCGGGGTTCTCGGCCTTCACGGTCGCCAGGATCGCGTCGCGCTGGTCGGCCGGCAGCCGGTCCCAAGCGGCCTTGAGGTTCTCCTGGTGGCGGACGCCGGCCTCGGCCTCGGCGCGGGTGGCGGCGGCCTTGCGCTCGTCGTCCTCGCGCCTGGCCTCGGCGGCCTGGCGGGCGGCCCCGGTGGCGGCGGCCGAGCGGAAGTCGTTGGGCTCCTGGTAGTCGGAGCGGATCGACGCCACGAGGTAGCCGGCGGCGTTCTTGCCCACCCGCTTGTCCTCGTTGCGGATCAGCCAGTCGAAGACCTCGATCTTGGTGAGGATCCGCTCGGGCGGGTGCTGGGCCACCAGCTCCTGCGCGGCCTTGGCCGTGACCCCCCGGCTGCGCAGCGCGTCGACCAGCTCGGACGGCTCGCGGTCGAGTTCCTCGTCGGCCCCGGGCAGGCCGCCGCGACGGCCCCGGATCAGGATGATCCGCCAGGTCCCGCGCTTGACGTACGAGTAGCGTTCCTCGGGCGTGAGGACCTCCAAAAAGCCGAGCTGCTCCAGCTCTTCGAGGGCCGGCTTGAGCCGCCGCTTCAGCTCGGTCGGGGCGTAGGACCGGCTCAGGCCGATGTGCTCGCAGGCGAGCGTCCTCAGGTCGAAGTCGAGCCGGGTGCGGCGGTAGAACCGCTTGTCCAGGAACCGGTACATCCGCTTGGTCGTCGGCAGCCGGAGCTTCAGGTACAGCTCCAGGTCGAGCTGCTTGAGGTTGCCGCTCTGGAAGCTCTGGAACATGACCTCGTTCCACTTGAAGCTCGACAGGGGCAGGGGGGGCTTCTCCGCCCGCGCGCCCCCCTTGCCGACCTTCGCCCGCGCCGAGGACTTCCGCCAGCGCTCGCGGTCGTAGAGGGTGACGTTGTCCAGGACGTGGAACTGCTCGTCGACCCAGCTCTTGGCCGTGTTGTCCCACCAGGCGTTCTCGTACATCAGGACGACGCCGACCCAGCGGTGCAGCGCCTCCTCGATGCGGCGGTAGCTCTGGCCGCTCTGGGGCCAGCCCAGCAGCTCGATCAGCTCGTACCGCGAGAACGGCACCCGGGCGTCGGTGAAGTTGCTGCGACGCTTGGTGACCTGGATCAGGCCGACGAGGACCTCGTCGTCGAGCGAGGTCGGCAGGCCGTGCTTGTGCGTCCCCATGATCGTCAGCCGGCGGATGATCGGCGGGCTGTCGCGCAGCTCCAGGCGATCCTCGAAGACCAGGGTCGTCTGGCCGTCGGGGACCCGGTCGGTCAGGGCCGCGATCGGGAATTCGGCGAGGTTCAGCTCGTCCTTCCAGCCGGCGTCGCCCGACGTCGTCGCCTCCTCGGCCGGGGGCTCCGCGGCGTCCGCGTCCTCGAACGAGAGTTCCAGCTCTTTCATCCCGATGCTCCCGGCGTTCGGCCCCAGAGGCTCTGGCATCGAGATCCGTCCCGGTCCCCGTCTTCCTGGTCGAAAATCGAGAAGCACAACATCAAGCCGGCTTCGCCGTGGTGTTGTCTTTTAGTCTCTACAAGAGTCTAGAAACAAATTCTCTGCGCTGCAAGACCTTGTCAATCAATAACTTACAGAGGCTAACTATGTCCGGTTAATCGGTAGGGGTATGTCCGGTGCATCGTGAGTGCACGCCCCAAGTATGTCCGGTGCATCGTGGCGAGTATGTCTGGGTAATCGCTAAAACGGCCCCCTTCCATGCTCGGTCTATCGGTATGGGCGCGAGTCCACTAGGGTCCGGATATCGGTAGTGTTCGGATGGTCGCGACCGGCCCCGTCTCCGAAGTATGCGCCATGAATCGGCATGTCCCCCTGGACACTGCGGATTGGGGCGCGCGTAGGGCCGGGCCGCGCGGCGGAGACGGGGGTCGGCCGGCCGCACGCCGGGTCTCGTGGGGGGCGCCGGGGCGGCCGAGGGCGGCCACCCGGTCGACCATGCTCGGTTAATCGTCGTGGACGCCTGGACCCGCCGCCGGCCGCGACCGCCGCCGTGCGACGAAGTATGTCCGGTTAATCGCTACCGTCCCGGAGGGTCGGGCGGACTCGGGGGGATGAGACGACGCCGTCGGCGATCCGGCGACGACCCCGAACCATGTCCGGTTAATCGTGGGTGCAGACCCTCGATCGACGTCGTCGGCCTCGGTTCCCCGATTGCATGTAAGATTGTCGAATTGGTCCGTCTTATTTTGAATGGGACGACGTATGGACTAAGGTGGAACTTGAGGGTCCGCGCGTCGTTGTCGGACGACCGGACGCCTTGATAGACTGGTGACGGCGGCCTCTGCGGCGTTCGGGCCGCCTTCGCCACGTCGCCCGTCCGCTTCCGCCCGCAGACCGTCGCACCCCGCGCCACGCACCACTTGAGAGGCTGCTTCATGGGACCGAAGACATTGAGGCGACTGGCCTTCGCGGCCGTGGTCCTCGTCTTGGGCGTCGTTTCCGTCTTCCTGCTCCAGCGCTATCAGGTCTCCCGGATGGGGCGGAGCAACCTCGCCCGGGCGGTCCAGGCCGAGAAGGCCGGCGACCTGGCGAAGGCGGAGGAGCTGTACCTGCAGCACGTCCTGGTCTTCCCCCAGGATCAGGAGTCCCAGCTCAGCTACGCGCGGGTGCTGCTGGAGCGGTCGAAGACGCCGGCCCGGATCGGCCAGGTGGTGCAGATCTACCGCGAGATCCTCAGCCGCAGCCCCGGGCGCGACGACGTCCGCCGTCTCTTCACCGAGAAGATCGTGGAGTACGGCGGCAACAACAAGGACGACTGGAACGCCGCGCGGTCGAACCTGACGCTGCTGCTGCGGAAGACCCCCGACGACGGCGACCTCGCCTACCTGATGGGCCGCGTCCAGGTGAAGGACGGCGACCCCAAGGCCGCGCTGGCGTCGTTCCAGGCCGCCGTCACCCATCACGCTCGCAGCCGGATCGACGCCCGCCAGCAGATGGCGGCGCTGTATCGCGGCGAGGCGCTGAACCAGCCCGAAGAGGCCGATCGCGTCATCGACGAGATGGTCAAGGAGGAGCCCGGCGACTACCGCGTGCACCTGGAGCGGGGCCGATACCGCAAGAAGTATGGCAAGGACCTCGCGGCCGTCGCCGCCGACTTCCAGGAGGCCTCGCGGCTGGCGCCCCAGGAGCCCGGGCCCTATATCGAGCTCTCGCAGCTGGCGCTCGAGCGGACGCCCCCGGACGCGGCGGAGGCCGCGCGGATCGTCAAGCAGGGGCTCGCCGCCGCCCCCAAGTCGGGCCTGCTCTATCGCCAGGCCGCCTTCCAGGAGTTCCGCGCGGGCGACGTGGGCGCCGGCCTCAAGATCATCCGCCAGGGGCTCGAGGCGCTCCCCGACGACGCCGAGCTGCGGGTGACCCTGGCCGAGGTGCTGGCACGCCAGGGCGCGACGGCCGAGCTCCGAGACCAGTCTCAGGAGCTCGCCCGCATCGGCATCGGCCTGTACCCGGACTACTTCGCGGCCTGCGCCTACGTGAACGCGCGGGACTGGGCGTCGGCCAAGCGGATCCTGCTCGAGCGGCTCGCTCCGCAGGACCTCTCCTTCAACCTGCCGTTCCGATCCAAGGTCAGCTACCTGCTGGCGCAATGCTACGGCAACCTGGGCGACGACGACCGCCGCCGGACGGCCCTCGCCAGCGCGGTCCGCGACGACCCCGACAACGTCCAGGCCCGGGTCGCCTGGATCGCCGAGATCGCCGGGCAGGGCCAGGCCGACAAGGCGCTCGACGAGTACCGCGAGATGGCGGTCAAGGTCGGCACGGCCCGGCCCCAGCTGGCGAGCCTCCTGATCGACCGCTACAAGCAGCAGCCCGACCCCGCCAAACGCGACTGGAAGGGGGTCGAGGCGCTGATCGACCAGATCGCGAAGGACGACCCGACGTCCTCGCAGGCCCCCTACCTGCGCGCCCAGATGCTGACGGCCCGGGGCCTGTCGGACGACGCGGCCGCGCTGCTGGCCGCCGCCCGGGCCAAGGCCCCCCGCGACCCGGCGGCCTTCACGCTCTGGATCGCCTCGGCCGACATCAAGGCGGCCAAGCGCGACTGGCCCGCCGCCTTCGCGCTCCTCGACGAGGCGCGAGACGTGCTGAAGGTCGACTCCCTGGAGCTGCGCCTGGCCCGCGTGAAATACCTGACGGCCCGGGGCGGCCCGGACGTCGCGGCCTCCCTGGTCGCGCTGACCCGGGGGGTCGAGGGCCTTCCGATCCAGCAGCGGATCGCCCTGCTGGAGACGGTCGGCGACGAGCTGCTGCGACTGGGCGACACGGCCCAGGCGTCGGCGATCTGGGCCCGGTACGCCGAGATCGCGCCCAACGACCTCCGCCCCCGCAGCAACGCGCTGTCGCTCGCCCTGCAGACCAAGGCCGACCTGACCCCCGAAGAGGCCGCCCGCGCCCGCGCCGACATCGAGAAGGCCCTGGCCGAGGTCCGCCGCGTCGAGGGGGCCGAGGGGCCGGTGGGCCGCCACGGCGAGATCAAGCTCCTCCTCTGGCGCGCCAGGGTCTCCAAGGACGCCGCCGAGAAGCTGCGGCTCCACGCCGAGACCCGCACGCTCCTGGCCGAGCTGCGCAGCCGACGCCCGGACTGGTACGTCGTCCCCCTGACGACCGCCGAGCTCGAGGAGCAGGAGCTCGCCGAGGCCAAGGGCGAGGACCGGCGACGGCGGGTGGGCCGGCTGGCCGACCTCTACGCCCAGATCATCGAGATGGGCCAGACCAACATCGCCGTCGTGAGGCGCGCCACCGAGCTCCTCATGGAGGCGGACCGGACCGCCGAGATCGCCCCGCTCTGGGCGAAGGTCCCCGTGCTGAACAACGACTCGCGATCCTCCGTCGATTTCGAGCGGTCCATCCTCGACAACGTCATCGCCAAGAAGGAATACGCGAACGCCGAGAAGATCGTGCGGCAGCGGGTCGCCGCCCGCCCCGACGACTTCCCCGAGCGGCTCCTGCTCGTCCAGCTCCTGCTCACGCAGAAGAAGGCCGACGAGGCGGAGTCCGAGCTCCGCCAGGCCGTGGCCGCCGCCCCGGCCGACCCCAGCCGGCGGATCTCGCTGGTCCAGTACCTGGTCGCCGGCGGCCAGATCGACAAGGCCGAGCAGGCCGCGGCCCAGGTCGAGCGCGCGGTCGCCCCCGACCGCGTCCCGCCGACCATGGCGGCGTGCTCCGACCTGCTCGTCCAGGGCTGCCAGGCGACGGCCCGCGAGGCCCAGAAGGTCAAGTGGCTGGCGGCGGCGAAGGGCTGGTACGCCAAGGCCCAGGCCGCCAAGCCCGGGGATTTCGCGATCAAGCGCACCTACGTCGAGCACCTGCTCCGCACCAGCCAGGTCGACGAGGTCGAGAAGGAGCTGACGGCCATCCTGAAGGCCGCGGCCGACCCGGCGAAGGCCGTGAACCCCGCCGACGTCGCCTGGGCCAAGCGCACCCTCGCCCTGACCTACGTCGCCCGCTCCGAGCTGACGGGCGACTACCAGCAGGCGCTCAAGGCCCGCAACCTGTACGCCCCGCCGGGCCAGGCCGACGTCAAGCTCCCCGAGGAGGCCGAGGACCTCCGCGTCCTGTCGCGGGTCTACGCCGCCCAGAAGATCATCCCCTACCGCATCAAGGCCGTCGCCATCCTCGAGAAGCTCGAGGCCCAGCGCCAGGCGAACGACGAGGACCGCTTCCTGCTGGCGCGGATCTACCGGGCCGAGGGCCGCTGGGACCGGGCCCACAAGCTGTTCGGCGAGATCGTGACGGAGAGCCGGAACCCGTCCACGTCGCAGGAGCTCAACCAGCGGGTCGGCCGCCTGGCCTACTACGCCTCGGACCTGATCGCCCACGTCCAGGGCGACGATAACCGAGAGGACGCCGACGAGGCCCAGACGCTCGTCGACCGCCTGCGGAAGCTCCAGCCCGACGCCTTCAACGTCCTGGCCCTGCAGGCCCGCCTCGACAAGGCGAACGGCAAGATCGACGAGGCGACGAGGCGCATCAAGGAGATCGCCGACCGGCCCCAGCTCGCCCCCGCGCTCGCCCGCGCCATCGGCGCGCTGGCCGAGAACCTGGGCCTGCTCGACATGGCCGAGGGGGTCTTCAAGCGCAACGCCGTCTCCTCGGCGCGGCTCCCGGACCAGCTCGAATACGCGGCCTTCCTGGGGCGTCGCGGCCGCGTCAAGGAGGCGCTCGACGTCTGCGAGCCGCTCTGGAAGGCGAGCCCGAACCCCGAGCCGGTCGCCCCCACGGTGATCAGCGTCCTGCTCTCGTCGCACGAGTACAAGGACGCCGTCCAGATCGCCCGCGTCAGCGGCTGGATCGAGCGCAGCCTCGAGCAGAAGCCCAACTCGCCCCTGCTGATCATCGCCCTGGGCACCATCCGCGACCGCGAGCAGCGCTACAGCGAGGCCGTCGAGCTCTACCGCCGGGCCGTGGGCCAGAGCGGCGGCGAGGTCATCCCGCTGAACAACCTCGCCTGGCTGCTGACCCTGCAGGGCGAGAAGGGGGCGGGCCCCCTCGAGATGATCAACAAGGCGATCGCCCTGCGGGGGCCGATCCCCGAGTTCCTCGACACCCGGGCCGTCGTCTACCTGACCAACGGCGAGGCCCGCCGCGCCGTCGAGGACCTGGAGAACGCCGTCGCCATCGACCCCTCGGCCTCGCGCCACTTCCACCTGGCGCGCGCCTACCTGGCGGCCGGCGACCTCGAGGCGGCCCGGCGGAACATGGTCATCGCCCGCGAGAAGGGCCTGGGCGACGCCGACGTCCACCCCCTCGAGCGGGACGCCCTCGCCCAGGTCGAGAAGGCCCTGAAATGAGCCGCCGGGCCGCCGGGGGCGACCTCGCCCCCGGCGGCCGCCCCGGTCACTCGCGGCCGGCGGGCGTCGGCTCGTCGTCGATCAATTCCCGCAGGTAGCGGCCGTAGTCGTTGGGGAGCTTGTCGGCGATCCGCACCACCTGGTCGGCCGTGACGAAGCCCTGGCGGTAGGCCACCTCCTCGATGCAGGCGATCTTGAAGCCCTGCCGCGCCTCGATCGTCTCGACGTAGCTGGCCGCCTGCATCAGCGACTCGATCGTGCCGGTGTCGAGCCAGGCGAAGCCCCGGCTGAACAGCTCGACCCGCAGCTCGCCCCGCTCCAGGTAGATCCGGTTGACGTCCGTGATCTCCAGCTCGCCCCGCGGCGACGGCTTCAGCCCCGCGGCGATCTCGACGACCCGGTTGTCGTAGAAGTACAGGCCGGTGACCGCGAAGTGCGACTTCGGCCGGGCCGGCTTCTCCTCGATCGAAAGGGCCTTGCCGTGAGCGTCGAACTCCACGACGCCGTACCGCTCGGGGTCCTTCACCGGGTAGGCGAAGACCGTGGCCCCGGAGCCGAAGCCGCCGGCCCGGTCGAGCATCCCCTGGAAGCCCTGGCCGTGGAAGATGTTGTCCCCCAGGATCAGGGCCGCGTCGCCGTCGCCGATGAACTCGCGGCCGATCAGGAAGGCCTGCGCCAGCCCGCCGGGCTCGGGCTGCACGGCGTACTCGATCGACAGGCCCACCTGCGAGCCATCGCCCAGGACGCGGCGGAAGCCGCCGATGTCGTCGGGCGTGGAGATGAGCAGGATCTCGCGGATCCCCGCCAGCATCAGCGTCGACAGGGGGTAGTAGATCATCGGCTTGTCGTAGATCGGCAGGAGCTGTTTGCTGACCGCCCGCGTGATCGGATAGAGTCGGGACCCGGCCCCTCCCGCGAGGATGATGCCTTTGCGAGTCATGCCCTGGAGATCCTTTGCTGTAAGCCCGGACGCCCCGTCCCGGGAGGGGGACGGCCGACGCGACGCGGGGCCGGCCCCCGACGTCGACTCCCCGGTAGACTAACGCCTCGGACACCGGAACTCAAACCGGCGGCGGCCCCCCGCGGGCCCGCCGCGATCGCGCCTTTGTCGACGGCGGCCCGGGCGGGTAGACTGGAACCGAGGTCGGCCGGACGCCTTGCATGGCCGGAACCGCCGCCGAGTCCGCCCGCCCCGACGGCCCGCCCCCACGACCCCGCGCCCGCCGGCGCGACGCGTCAGGACCACCCGGATACATGAAATCGTTCTTGGACGCATGTCGCCTGGTCGAGCCCCTGGAGCTCGTCGTGGAAGCCGCCGGCGAGCCCGACGTCGGCGTCCGCCTGCTGCACCAGCCGTTCGCCCTGATCGGCCGCGACCCCCGCGCCGACGTCCCGCTCGAACACCGCCTGGTGAGCCGCCGCCACGTCTACCTCCAGGTCGTCGAGGGCCACGCCTTCTGGATCGACCTGGAGAGCCGCCTGGGGACCCTGGGGGGCGGTCGGCCCCGGAAATACGGCTGGCTGACGCGCGAGGAGAACCTGCGGATCGGCCCCTACGAACTGCGGCGGCCTCCCGGGGCCCAGGTCGCGGGCGGCGACGACCGCATCCCCGACGTCATCCCCCTGGTCGCCCGGTCGTACGGGACCACGCCCTGGCCGGAAGTCGGCCTCGAATTCCTCAACGGCCCGTCGCGGGCCGCGGTCTGGCCCATGAACCGGGTCGTCTCGCTGGTCGGGTCCGCCGCCGGCTGCAAGTTCCGGCTGGCCGACCCCAGCGTCTCGCTCTTCCATTGCAGCCTCGTGCGGACCCAGGCCGGGCTGTGGGTCGTCGACCTGCTGGGGGGCGGCGTCGAGGTCAACAACGCGGCCGTCCGCTACGCCCTCCTGGCCGACGGCGACGTCCTGGCCATCGGCCGATATCGGATCCGCATCCAGAGCCGCGCCGCGCTCGAGGGCCCGGCGTCGCGAGGGGGATACGACGCCGCGGGGCGGGCCGACCGCGCGGGCGCGGGGTCCCGGGCCCTCTCGCTCGTCCGGTCGCCGTCGCCGGGCGGCACGGAGCTCGCCGTGACCCGTGAGGACGAGGACGACGAAGGGGCCGGACGCGGCCGCGCCATCCAGGCGGTGACCGTCATCCCCGTCGACCCCGAGGGCGGGAACCTCGGCGATTCCGTCTCCGTGCTGGTCCCGCTCATGAACCAGTTCGGCATGATGCAGCAGCAGATGATGGACCAGTTCCAGAACGCGATGGGGATGCTCGTCGAGATGTTCGGCTCGCTCCAGCGCGAGCAGATGGACCTGATCCGCCAGGAGCTGGATCAGCTCCGCGACGTGACCCGGGAGTTCCAGGACCTCAAGGCCGAGCTGGCGGCCTACACCCGCGAACGCGCGGAGGCCTCGGCGGTCGCCGCAGTTCCCGCCCCCGCCTCGACTCCGGGGCCCCTGTCAGAGACGGCGACGCCGTCCTACGCCCCGCCGCCTCTCGACCCCGCCCCGATGACGCCCCCCGCGGTCGCGTCCATGACCGCCCCGCCCGCGGCCCCCGTCGTCGAGGCCGCGGGCGACCCCGTCCCGAAGCCCGAGCCCGCGACTCCCCGGCCCGACGGGGCGAGGCCCGCGGCCGCCGCGCAGGTCGGCAAGGAGCCCTCGCGGGACCCGAGGCGGACCCCGGCCCGACCCCGCCCCGAGAAGCCCGCCGGCCCCGGCGGCGACGGCGACGTGATGCTCTGGCTCAACCAGCGGATCAGCACGCTCCAGGAGGAGCGCGAGTCGCGGTGGCAGAAGATCCTCAAGCTGCTCCCCGGGTCGTCCTGAGCGCCGGCCCGGCCCGGCCCGTCGGGACGGGCGGTCGTTCGAAAACGAATCGGCTTCCGAGTTTCGAGGCTCGGAAGCCGTTGATCCAGATCGGGGATCGGTTTGAAGGGCCGGCGGGGAGAGCCCGCGGCCCGGCTCAGCAGGCGCCGCGGCCGACGATCACCGCGATGAACGTGCGGACGATGATCACGAGGTCGCCGAAGATCGACCAGTTGTTGGCGTATTCGACGTCGAGTTCCACCATCCGGGAGTAGTCGACGGCGCTGCGGCCGCCGACTTGCCAGGGGCCGGTGAGGCCGGGCATCACCTGCAGGCGACGGCGGTAGCCCTCGCGGTCCAGGGACTGCAGCATCTCGCTGTCGCGGAGCTGGAGCGGACGCGGCCCGACGACGCTCATCTCACCCCGGAGGATGTTGATCAACTGGGGCAGTTCGTCCAGGCTCGACTTCCGCAGGAACCGACCCAGGGGGGTGACCCGGGGGTCGTTCTTGATCTTGAACAGGACCCCGCCGGCGGACTCGTTCCGGCCTTCCAGCTCGTCGAGCTTCTGCTCGGCGTCCGCCTGCATGGTGCGGAACTTGATCACCCAGAAGAGCCGACCGCGGTGGCCCCGCCGCAGCTGGCGGAAGAAGATCGGGCCGGGCGAGTCGAACCGGATCAGGAGGGCCACGGCCAGCATGACCGGGGCGAGCAGCAGCAGTCCGACCAAGGCCCCGCTGAAATCGATCGCCCGCTTGGCGTGCGACCGGGCGGCCTCCGCGTAGGAAGGCCAGTTGGATTGCAGGGAGAGGAGGGCGGGCAGTTGGAGTTCGTCCTGTTGGGGAATCATCGTCGTTTCGTAGAGCTCCGTGGGGGGAGACGATGGCGATGAAGACGACAGAGCGTTCATCGTTGCTGGCTCTCCGTTGTTGGTGACGCACCCTGTTGGCAATCCTAGGTCGCGGTCGTCACCGAGGAACAGAGCGGCGGGGGGGTGTTCGAGTTCGACCATCATGAGGACCAGCTGTAACGGGCGTCCAGGCGAATCGGAGGTAGTGTAACAACCAAAGTCGGGAGCGTCAACCATTGTGCGGCATTGCGTAGATTGTCGGAATCAATGATGAATTCGGGTTGCAAATATCCATCACGCGAGCGTCGTAGCCCGCCGTTCGTCAGGAATCAAGCCCGGGATGGCCATCCGAGGACGGCCGGAACCGGGGGACGGCCCTGCAGTCGAGGACTCGTTCGTCTGGGAAAGATGCGGAGGAGGGTAAATCGCATCTCACCTTGGAGGCTTGATCGAGAACTCGCTTGTGCAGAGCAAATCCCACGCCACGAGTCGATTGAGTCCAGTCGTGTCGATGAGGCGACCAGCTGCATCCTTTGGCCATCTAAAGAAAGATATGGCCGTTCGCGCTTGGATGCAGGCCCGGCGATCTATTCTACGAATGACGAGGGGGGGCGTGACAACGCAAAATGGAAAAGCGGGTTCCCGTTTTTCGTTATAAAAAGCCAGCAATACAGCATCCAAGCCTTTTTGCGCCGGAGAATTCGCGGCGGGAAAGCGCAGAATGAGAGGATCGACGGGAAAACGTCGATCCGGGCGCCCGTTTCGGGGGCAGGCGGCGTGGGGGGATTGCCCGCGGGAGAGGCAGGGTCAGCCAGCCTTGCGATCGAGGATCGCGGTCGTGCTGAGCCCGGGGACGAGGGGCAGGGCGACGACGCGGCCGCCCCGTTCCAGGACGAGGTCGGCCCCGGCGATCTGGTCGATCGTATAGTCGCCCCCCTTGACCAGGACGTCGGGCTCGAACATCCGGATGAGGGCGACGGGCGTGGGGTCGTCGAAGAGGACGACGACGTCGACGCAGGCGAGCCCGGCCAGCAGGCTGGCGCGGTCGTCCTGGCGGATGACGGGCCGGGCCGGGCCCTTGAGGCCGCGGATCGACGAGTCGGAGTTGAGGCCGACGACCAGCAGGTCGCCGAGCCGCTTGGCGCCCTCCAGGCAGGAGAGGTGGCCGGCGTGGAGGATGTCGAAGCAGCCGTTGGTGAAGACGATCCGCCGGCCCCGGCGGCGGGCCTCGGCGAGCAGGGGGGCGGCGTCCTCGCCGCGGAGGATCTTGGGCGAGAGCCCGCCCCAGGCGGCCTGAAGCTCGCCGGCCTGGACGACGTAGGTCCCCGGGCGGCCGACGGCGATGCCGGCGGCCGTGTTGGCGATCCGGCAGGCGTCGGCGATCGGCCAGCGGTCGCCCAGGCAGGCGGCCAGCACGGCGACCACGGTGTCGCCGGCCCCGGTGACGTCCGAGACGTCGCGGGTCCGCGAGGCGATGTGGTGGATCGCGCCGGGGAGGGCCAGGGTCATGCCGTGGGGGCCCCGGGTGATGAGCATGGCGTCGGTCCCGAGGGCCGCCCGCAGCTCCTCGGCCGCGCGCCCGGCCTCGTCGTCGTCGACCAGGGGGCGGCCGACGGTCCGCTCGGCTTCCGGCTGGTTCGGGGTGACGACGGTGGCGCCGGCGTAGGGGCCGAAGTCGACCTTCTTGGGGTCGACGACGCAGGGGACGCCCCGGCTCCGACAGGCGGCGATGATCGCGCGGGCGACCTTGGGGGTGATGACGCCCTTCTCGTAGTCGGCGAGGACCACGGCCGTCTGGTCGGCGATCAGCGGCAGGACGCGTTCCAGGACGGCGTCCTCGCAGGCGGCGAACCGCGCGCGGTCGCCGTCGCGGTCCAGCCGCAGGAGCTGCTGATGGGCCTCGGAGAGGATGCGGGTCTTGCTGACGGTGGTCAGCTCGGGGCGTTCGACCAGCTCCAGGCGGGCGACGCCCTTGACGGCGAGCGCCTCGCGGAGCTGCGCGCCCTCGGCGTCGGCGCCGACGAGGCCGGTCAGGGTCACGTCGCAGCCCAGGCCGGCGAGGCCGGCCGCGACGTTGCCCGCGCCGCCGGGCGTGCGGACCTCGCCGAGCAGGCCGACGACCGGG
The DNA here is from genome assembly GCF_029589435.1 of Paludisphaera mucosa. Taxonomy (NCBI): domain Bacteria; kingdom Pseudomonadati; phylum Planctomycetota; class Planctomycetia; order Isosphaerales; family Isosphaeraceae; genus Paludisphaera; species Paludisphaera mucosa. The sequence goes on from NZ_JARRAG010000003.1 coordinate 68,625, forward strand.
ACCGGGGCCTCGGGCGAGATCCGCCGGACGTGGCCGTGGACGTGGCGGTCGAGCATGACGTCGCCCACCACCAGGACGCGGTTGTCGAACATCGCGGGCCTCCTTGCCTCGCCTCGCCCCGCCACGGCCGACCGCCGGGGGAGCGGGCGCATCGGCCGGACATTCTAGCGGCCCGCCGCGTCCTGGCGAGGCCAGTTCCTCAGGCGTGTCCGGCGTCGGCCGTCGCGAGGGTCGACTCGCGGCACCAGGGGAGCTGGACGCCCAGCACGCCGGGCCGCGACTGGTCCCGGCTGTTCAGGTCGCGGAGGGTGAACTCGCAGCAGTCGTAATGGTGGTCGAGGACGCCGGTGAACATGGCGGCGCTGCCGACGGTCAGGACGTAGCCGGTGGCGGCCAGCAGGCGGGCGGGGATGACCACCTCGAACGTGTGCGTCCCGATCCCGAGGGCCTCGGTGTGCTCGGGCGTGAGGTCGCGGACGTCGGAATGCAGGACCCGGGTCCCTTCCATGTTCTGCACGTAGAAGGAGATGTAGGTCTCCATGACCGGCTTCCGCACCTGATAGACCATGCGGATGCGGATCGGCTCGTCGCAGGTGAAGTCGCTGGCCCGGCTGCCGTCCTCGTGGAGCACCTCGACCTCGACGAACTGGCTGGGCTTGGAGAGGTCCTCCGCGAACTGGGCCCCCGACGCGCCCCGGTCGGAGTCGCTCTTCATGTAGGCCCGGATCACCTCGTCGACGGGCCCGATCAGGGAGACCCGGCCTTTCTCCAGCCAGACGCCGTCGTCGCAGAGCTGGCCCAGGGCGCCCATGTTGTGGCTCACGAACAGGACGGTGCGGCCCTCGCCGGTGGCGACCTCGCGCATCTTGCCGAGGCATTTCTTCTGGAAGGCGTAGTCGCCGACGGCGAGCACCTCGTCGACGATCAGGATCTCGGGCTCGAGGTGGGCCGCCACGGCGAAGGCCAGGCGGACGAACATGCCCGAGGAGTACCGCTTCACCGGCGTGTCGAGGAAGCGGTCGACCTCGGCGAAGGCCACGATCTCGTCGAACTTGCGGGCGATCTCGGCCCGCCTCATCCCCAGGATCGCGCCGTTGAGGTAGATGTTCTCGCGGCCGGAGAGGTCCAGGTGGAAGCCGGTGCCGACCTCCAGGAGCGAGGCCACGCGGCCCCGGAGGTGGATCGAGCCCGACGTCGGGTCGACGATCCGGCTCATGATCTTGAGGATGGTCGACTTGCCGGCGCCGTTGCGGCCGATCAGGCCGACCACCCGGCCCCGCTCGACCTCGAACTCGGCGTCCTTCAGGGCCCAGAACTCCGAGGTCCGCCGCGTCGGCCCCCCGGACTTGCCGAGCAACATCCGCCGCATCGAGGAGGCCGCGTCGTTCACCGCCTCGCGGAGCGAGAAGCGGACCAGGCCGTCCTCGCCGCCGCGAAGGATGTAACGCTTGCTGAGCTTGTCGACTCTGATGATCGGTCGGTTCATGGTCGGAGGGTCGCCGGGATGGACTGGGGTCGAGGGGACGCGGCCGGCCGGTCGAGGATCGCCCGGGCTCAGACGAAGTCGGCGAAGAGCCGCTCGTTGCGGCGGAAATAGTGGATCGCGAAGAGGAACAGGCCGATCGCCACCCCGGACGAGATCAGCAGGCAGCCCCACTGCACCGGGAGGCCCAGGATCGACGCGCGGAAGGCGTCGGTGATGCCGAACATCGGGTTGAGCGAGAGGAACCACCGGTACCTGGGCGGGACCGTCGGGTCGATCGTGTAGAAGATCGGGGTCATGTACAACATGACCTGCGTGAGGAACGGGATGATGTGCTTGAAGTCGCGGTAGAAGAGCGTCAGCCCCGCCAGCATGACCCCCATGCTCAGCGAGGCGATCAGGATCAGCAGGAAGAAGACCGGGATGAAGACCGCCGTCCAAGCGGGGGCGATCCCGTAGTACAGCAGCAGCAGGCCGTACACGAGCAGCGACAGCAGGCCGTCGACCAGGAAGACGGCCGCCGCCGTGAACGGCAGGAAGAGCCGGGGGAAGTAGACCTTGGTGACCATGTTCAGCTGGTTCACCAGGCTGTTGGCCGCCGCCGGCATGCCCTGCGAGAACATCGTCCAGGGGATCAGCGCCGCGAAGACGCAGACCGGGATGGGCAGGTCCATCGGCATCGGGATCTTCATCATCCGCGAGAGGAACGTGAAGATCACGAGGGTGATCAGCGGCTGGAGGATGGCCCAGGCGCCGCCGAGTATCGTCTGCTTGTAGCGGGCCGCGACGTCGCGCCAGACGAGGAAGGCGAGCAGTTCCCGGTAATCGTACATCTCCTTCCAGTTGACGGCCCGCCAGCCGGGGGTGGGGTGGATGACCATGTCGTGCTCGCCCTCGACCGGCGGAATCGGGTCGGCCGTCAAGCCGCCCGGGCTCGGGCTTCGGTTGGGGACGGCGAGCGTCGCTTCGGACTCGGTCATGACGGGATGACATCCATTTGGGCTGGGGGGATCTCGCGCCGCCGGGGCGGCGTCCCGGGAGTTGCGGGCCCCTGGAAGAGGCGAGGGGGCCTGGCGGGGGCGGGGTCGGCGAAGCCTGGTCGAAGACGCTTATTTGATCGGCGGGCGGCTCCCGGCGTCAAGGGAGTCCTCGTCGCGGCGGCATGGCCCTGGGGCGCGGCCTCGCGGCCCGGCACCCTTGCCAGGATAACGCCCCGGCGCCCCCGAAGTAAAGACGGCCCGGCCGCCGCGAGGCGCGCGTGAGCCCGGCCGATCAGCGCGGGGGGCGTCGGCGACGTTGAACGCCGCGCGGCCGGTCTGCTAGAATCCGGCCCGGCGAGCCCTGATCGACGGGGCCCTCTGAAGACGCCCCGCACGGGCCGGGGCCGCGTCCCGCGCCGCCCCGGCGAGAGGATGGATCTGGCGAATGGATGACCTCGGCCTCGTCGCGATCGGTCGGAACGAGGGCGACCGCCTGCGCCGCTGCCTGGCCTCGGCGGGGGGCCTCGGCCTGGTCCTCGTCTACGTGGACTCGGGGTCGAGCGACGGCAGCGTCGACCTGGCGAGGGGCCTGGGGGCGGACGTGGTCGCCCTGGACCTGGCCTCGCCGTTCACCGCCGCGCGGGCCCGCAACGAGGGCCTGGAGCGGCTGCTCGCGATCGCGCCCGGGGCCCGGTACGTGCAGTTCGTCGACGGCGACTGCGAGCTGGCCGCGGGCTGGATCGACCGCGCCCGCCGCGAGCTGGACGAGCGTCCCAAGGCGGCCGTCGTCTGCGGCCGACGCCGCGAGCGCCGGCCCGACGATTCGGTCTACAACCGCCTGGCCGACCTGGAATGGGACACGCCGATCGGCGAGGCGAAGGCCTGCGGCGGCGACGCCATGATGCGGGTCGCGGCCCTGCGCGAAGTCGGCGGCTACGACCCGTCCCTGATCGCCGGCGAGGAGCCCGAGCTTTGCGTCCGGCTCCGCGGCGCGGGCTGGACGGTGCATCGCGTCGACGCCGAGATGACGCTCCACGACATGGCCATGACCCGGTTCGGCCAGTGGTGGCGGCGGGCGGCCCGCGCCGGCCACGCCTTCGCCGAGGGCGCCGCCCTGCACGGCCGCCCCCCCGAGGGCCATTTCGCCCGCGAGACCCGCAGCATCGTCGCCTGGGGACTGGTCGCTCCGGCCGTCGCGCTGGCCCTGGCCTGGCCCACGCGGGGCCTGAGCCTGGCGGCCTTCGCGGCGGTGCTCGCGCTGCTCGCGGTCAAGGTTTATCGTTATCAGCGCGTCCGCCGCGGCCGGAGCCCGGCCGACGCGCGTGCCTCGGCCGCCTTCACCGTCGTGGGCAAGTTCGCCGAGGCCCAGGGCGTCGTGCGCTACTGGCTGGGCCGGCTCAGCGGCCGGAGGAGCCGCGTCATCGAGTACCGGGGCCCGGTCGCGGCCGGCGGCGGCCCGGGCTCATGAGCCGCCGCCTTCCGGGACGGCCCGCCTGATCACCCGCGCCGGGATCCCCACGGCCGTCGAATAGGGGGGGACGTCGGCGACGACCACGGCGTTGGCCCCGATCAGGCTGTCGTGGCCGATCGTGACGTCCCCCAGGACGCAGACCCCGCAGCCGACGTCGACGCGGTCCTCGATGATCGGGATCGCCCGCAGCCGGTCGCGGGTCGCGACGCCGAACGTGGTGCAGTGGCGGATGTGCACGTCGTCGCCGATCGACCGCGCGTGCAGGACGATCCCGCCGTGGTGCCAGATCCGCACCCGACGGCCCAGCCGCACCGTGTACGGCAGGTGGACGCCCCCCAGCAGCTCGGCCCACGCCGACAGGAACCGGTGGAGCAGGCTGAACGGCGCCCGCAGGAGCTTCGGCCGCACGCCCATCCGCCAGTTGCCGAAGCGGTGGAGGGCGACGGCCCAGAAACCGGGCTCGAACCAGGCGCCGTCGTGGGTCCGGAGGTCCTCGCGGATCAGGGCGAGGAGGCCGATCCCCGGCGGGTTCTGGTTGCCGTCGCCGTGGTTCAGGGGCGGGAGGTCGTCGTCCGGGGCGGGGGCGGGGGGGGCCGCGTTCGCGGGATGGGCCGTCATGGATCTTCGAACCTCCGGGGAGGGCCTGCCGCGGGCTTCACGCGTTCGGCGACGTCGCCATGGCGCGGGCGGCCATGGCGGGGTTCTCCACCTCGCGGACCGCGAAGCCCGTGCGGAACACGCTGTGGCGGAACGAGTCGGCCAGGAAACATTCGGGGTCGAGGTCGGGCTTGGCCTGGATCCGTCGGCGGAGCCGCCAGGCGGCGTAGCCGGCCAGGAAGGCCGCGTCCGCGAGCGCCGTGTAGGCCGCGCCGTGGTTCTTCAGGAAGAACCGCCGACGGGCCTGGAACCAGTAGGCGGGCCGGCGCTTGGCCTTGGTCGCCGAGCCCCCCTTGATGCCGGTGGAGGCGCCTTCCAGGTGGACGATCTTGCTCGCCGGGACGTACCAGACCTCCCAGCCGGCCCGGTGCGCCCGCAGGCAGATGTCGATGTCGTCGAAGTAGGTGTAGAGGCCCTCGTCCAGGAGCCCGATCCGGTCGAGCATCGTGGACCGCAGGATCAGGCTCGCGCCCGCGAGCCAGTCGGCCGGGCCCGGCTTCGAGTGGTCGACCTCCAGCCGGCCGGCGAGGAGCTTCGACAGGGCCCCCACCCGCAGGCCCCGATCCAGCTCGGAGCCGATGCCGGTGAAGAGGAACGGGGAGGCCTGGATCTCGCCCTCGGGCGAGAGGAGCTGGCTGCCGGCGATCCCGGCCCGGGGGTGGGCGTCCATGAAGTCGACCAGGGCGGTCATGGCGCCCTCGACGACGATCGTGTCGGCGTTGAGCAGCAGGACGTATTCGGGCGGGTCGTCGGACGCCAGCGCCGGGCGGATCACCAGGTTGTTGCCGCCGCAGAAGCCGCGGTTGACCTCGACGACGGTGAGGTCGGCCCAGGCGTCCCAGCCGTTCTCGTCGATCGCGCGCCGCAGTCGCTCGGCCGCCTCGGGCCCCGTGCCGTTCTCGCAGATCCCCGCCCGCGCGCCGGGGATCCGGGCGATCTCCGGGGCCAGCGACCGCAGGCAGTCGATCGCCAGCTCGGGGACCTTGTAGCAGAGCACGACGACGAGCAGTTTCATGGAACGCGCCTAAAGGGGAATTGTCGGACCGGCCGCCCGTCTTGTATGGTATTACACGGCCGCGCCGATCGGGTCGCCGATGTGCGATCCCGGGCGGCGAGTGAAGGTTAGGTGAAGCCGGCCGACGGCCGGGGCCGGGGAGAGAGATCCATTGAATCCTCCGGGCCCGGCCCTGACAAGGGCCGCCTCGGGGAAAAGGCCGGCCGGCCCCAGGTCCCATCGCGCGGGGGAATTCGGTGAAAGATCGCCTCTCGGACGTGCCCGTCTTCGTGCTCTGCGGCGGCCTCGGGACCCGGATTCGCGAGGAGACCGAGCTGAGGCCCAAGCCCATGGTCCCGGTCGGCTCGCGGCCCATCGTCTGGCACATCATGCGGACGTACGCCCACTACGGCTTCCGGCGGTTCATCCTCTGCCTGGGCTACAAGGCCGAGGTCGTGAAGTCGTACTTCCTCAACTACGCCTCGATGAACAGCGACTTCACGGTCGAGCTGAAGAGCCACAACGTGGTGGTCCACTCGATCGACCACGACCAGGACTGGGAGGTCACGCTGGCGTTCACCGGCGAGCTGACCATGACCGGCGGCCGGGTCGCCCGCGCCGCGGCCAAGTACCTGGGCGACGCCCCCCGCTTCGCCGTCACCTACGGCGACGGCGTGACCGACGCCAACCTCGCCGACGAGTACGCCTTCCACCTCGAAGGGGGCAACCTGGGGACCGTGCTGGGCGTCAACCCGCCGTCCCGCTTCGGCGAGCTGAAGCTCGAAGGCGACAAGGTCGAGGAGTTCGCCGAGAAGCCCGAGTTCGTCGACAGCTGGATCAACGGCGGCTACTTCTTCTTCGAGCGCGACTTCCTCCCCTACCTGAGCGCCGACGAGTCCTGCGTCCTCGAGCGCGAGCCGCTCATCAAGCTCGCCCAGGACGGCAAGCTCGACATGTTCCGGCACCGCGGCTTCTGGGCCTGCATGGACACCCAGCGCGACCTGGAGCAGCTCAACAAGCTCTGGGCCTCGGGCCAGGCCCCCTGGGCCGTCTGAGCGCCCCCCCCGCCCGTACCTCTCGACCCACCGACCCCGCACCCCACCCACGAAAGAGCCGTCAAAGCATCATGAAAGTCTTCGTCACGGGACACAGGGGCTTCATCGGATCCCACCTGGTCGACGTCCTGAAGCAGGAGGGGCACACCGTCGTCGGCTGCGACGTCCGCCTCTTCGAGGGCTGCGAGTGGGAGCCGATCGTTCCGGCCGACGTCGATCTGGTCAAGGACGTCCGCCAGGTCGAGCACGTCGACCTCGACGGCTGCGACGCCGTGATGCACCTGGCCGCCATCTCCAACGACCCCATGGGCGCGCTCAACGCCCAGCTCACCTTCGACGTCAACCGCGACGCCTCGATCCGCCTCGCCCGGATCGCCAAGGAGGCCGGCGTCCCCCGCTACCTGTTCGCCGGCAGCTGCTCGGTCTACGGCCAGGGCGAGAAGCTCGACCTCGACGAAAGCGATCCGCTCAACCCCCTGACCGCCTACGCCCAGTCCAAGATCGAGACCGAGACCGAGGTCTCCAAGCTCGCCGACGACTCGTTCACCCCGGTCTACCTCCGCAACTCCACCGCCTACGGCCACTCGCCGGTCCTGCGGATCGACCTCGTGGTCAACAACCTGCTGGGCTCGGCCCTCTCGTACGGCGAGATCCGCATCCAGTCGGACGGCTCCCCCTGGCGCCCTCTGATCCACTGCCGCGACATCGCCAACGCCTTCGCCGCGCTGGCGCGGGCCCCCAAGGAGGTCGTCCATAACAAGGCGATCAACGTCGGGGCCAACAGCGAGAACTACCAGGTCAAGGACGTCGGCGACCAGGTCCAGCGGCTCGTCCCCGACGCCAAGGTGACGTACACCGGCGAGGTCGGCGCCGACCCCCGCAACTACCGCGTCAAGTTCGACCTGCTCTACTCGCTCCTGCCCGACTTCAAGCTCCAGTACAACCTGGCCAGCGGCATGGAGGAGCTCCACCGCAAGATGGTCGAGCACGGCTTCGGCAAGGCGGACTTCGAAGGCGACCGCTTCGTCCGGCTCCGCACGCTCAAGCACCGCATGGACCGGCTGGGCTGATCGAGAAGCCGCGGCCCCACCCGAGGAATACTCCCATGATCTTCACCGAGACGCCCGTCCCGGGCGCGTTCCTGATCGACCTGGAGAAGCGCGGCGACGACCGCGGCTTCTTCGCGCGGGCCTTCTGCGAGAAGGAGTTCGCCAAGGCCGGCCTGGTCGACCGCTTCGTCCAGATCAACAACTCGCTGAGCGCCCAGAAGGGGACGCTGCGGGGGATGCACTACCAGCTCGCCCCCGCGGCCGAGACCAAGGTCGTCCGCTGCATCCGGGGCTCGCTGTTCGACGTCGTCCTCGACCTCCGCGAGGGCTCGCCGACGTTCGGCAAGAGCTACGGCGCCGAGCTGTCGGCCGAGAACCGGCGGATGATGTACGTCCCCAAGGGCTTCGGCCACGGCTTCATCACCCTGGCCGACGACACCGAGGCGTTCTACTTCGTCGACGAGTTCTACTCGCCCGCCCACGAACGCGGCGTGCGCTGGAACGACCCCGAGTTCGCCATCGAATGGCCCATCGCGCCCGTCGTCCTCTCCGAGAAGGACGCCAACCAGCGCGACTTCGACCCCGCCTGGCACCTCACGGCCTGACCCGACGCCGGATCCCCATAAAACAACACCATGAAAATACTCTTCACGGGCGCCAGCTCGTTCACCGGCGCCTGGTTCGTCCGCGAGCTGGCGGCGGCCGGGCACGACGTCACGGCCGTCCTCCGCCGCAAGCCCGAGGACTACCCCGACGAGGTCCGCCGCAGGCGCGCCGCGCAGCTCCTCGAAGTCGCCGCGCCGGTCTTCGGCTGCTCGTTCGGCGACGAGGCGTTCCTGGGCCTGCTGCGCGACGAGCGGTTCGACGTCCTCTGCCACCACGCGGCCGACGTCACCAACTACCGCAGCCCCGACTTCGACGCCGTGGGCGCGGCCGCCAACAACGCCAAGAACCTGCCGGCCGTGATCGAGGCCCTGAAGGCGGGCGGCTCGCGGCGGATCGTCCTGACCGGATCGGTCTTCGAGGGGGGCGAGGGCGCCGGCTCGCAGGGGCTGCCCGACTTCTCGCCCTACGGATTCTCGAAGCGGCTGACGTCCGAGACCTTCCGCTACTACGCCGGCCGCGACGGCATGAGCCTGGGCAAGTTCGTGATCCCCAACCCGTTCGGCCCGTTCGAGGAGCCCCGGTACACGGCGTACCTCATGAAGAACTGGCTCGACGGCAAGACGCCCTCGTGCTCGAACCCGCTCTACGTCCGCGACAACATCCACGTCTCGCTGTTGGCGAAGGCGTACGCCGCGTTCGTCGCGAGCCTCCCCGACCTGCCGAACTTCGCACGGATCAACCCGCTGGGCTATGCCGAGAGCATGGGCGCCTTCACGCTCCGCCTCGCCCAGGAGATGCGGCCCCGGCTGAACCTCCCCTGCGAGGTCGAGCTGAAGGTCCAGACCGCCTTCCCCGAGCCCCGCGTCCGCATCAACACCGACGTCGTCGACGGCGAGGCCCTGGGCTGGGACGAGCCGGCCGCCTGGGACGCCATGGCCGAGTACTACCTGCAAGGCCGGGGCGCATGAACATCGGCCTCGTCGGCTGCGGATTCGTCGCCGACTACTACGTCAGCACGCTCGTCGCCTATCCCGACCTCAAGATCCTCGGCGTCGTCGACCGCGACCCCGCGCGGGCCGACCACTTCGCGACCTTCCACGGCCTGCCGAAGGTCGGCTCGCTCGACGCCCTGCTGGCCGACGACCGGATCGAGCTGGTCCTCAACCTGACGAACCCGGGGAGCCATTACGAGGTCACGAAGGCCTGCCTCGAGGCCGGCAAGCACGTCTACAGCGAGAAGCCGCTGGCGATGGACGTGGAGCACGCCCGCGAGCTGGTCGAGCTGGCCGAGCGGAAGGGGCTCGAACTGGCCTCGGCCCCGTGCAGCCTGCTCGGCGAGACGGCCCAGACGCTCTGGAAGGCGCTCCGCGAGCGTCAGGTCGGGACGCCGCGGGTGGTTTACGCCGAGATGGACGACGGCATGGTCCACAAGATGGCCTACCGGAGCTGGAAGAGCGCCTCGGGGATCCCCTGGCCGGCCAAGGACGAGTTCGAGGTCGGCTGCACGTTCGAGCACGCAGGCTATTACCTGACGTGGTTCCCGGCCTTCTTCGGGCCGGCGAAGACGGTCACGGCGTTCTCGGCGACGCTCCTGCCCGACAAGGGGACCGACGTCCCGCTCGACGTCGACGCGCCCGACTTCTCGGTCGCCTGCATCGCGTTCGAGTCGGGCGTCGTCGCCCGGCTGACCTGCTCGATCGTGGCCCCCCACGACCACACGCTGCGGATCGTCGGCGACGGCGGCGTCCTGAGCACGCACGACTGCTGGTTCTACCGCTCGCCGGTCAAGATCCAGCGGCCGATCACGATCCGCCGCCGGACCCTGATGGCGCCCTGGAAGACCCGGTATCCCCTCGTGGGCGCGAAGGCGGGCCGGTACAAGTACCGGGGTGCCCAGCAGATGGACTTCGCCCGGGGCGTCGCCGAGACGGCCGAGGCCGTTCGCCAGGGGCGTCCCGGCCGGCTCTCCGGGCGGTTCAGCCTGCACGTCAACGAGATGGTCATCGCCATCGACCGGGCCCGAGCCTCCGCCGCCCCCTACGCGATGACCACGACGTTCGACCCGGTCGCGCCGATGCCCTGGGCCGAGTGAACGACGACGAGGCCGCCGCCGCAATCGCCCCATCGGGAGAGCCCGCCACGTGACGACCGACGCATCGCATCCGCCCGTCCGCTGGGCCGTCCTGGGGACCGGCGCGATCGCCCGCGCCTTCGCCGAGGACCTCCGCCTGCTCCCCGACGCCGCGCTCGTCGCCGTCGGCTCGCGCGACCTCGAACGCGGCAAGGCGTTCCTCGACGCCTTCGGCGGCCGGGGCAAGGTCCATCAGAGGGTCGAGGATCTGGCTCGCGACGACGACGTGGACGTCGTCTACGTCGCCACGCCCCACTCGCGGCACAAGGCCGACTGCATCGCCTGCCTCGAAGGCGGCCGCGCGGTGCTCTGCGAGAAGCCCTTCGCCGTCGACGCCGACGAGGCCCGCGCCATCGCCGAGGCGGCCCGCAGGGCGGGCAAGTTCTGCATGGAGGCCATGTGGATGCGCTTCCATCCCCTGATCACGACCGTCCGCGACCTGGTCCAGTCCGGCGCGATCGGCCGGGTCCGGCTGCTGACCGCCGACTTCGGCTACCCGACCTCGTACGACCCCCAGAGCCGCTTCTTCAACCCGGCGCTCGGCGGCGGTGCGCTGCTCGACCGCGGCGTCTATCCTCTCTCGCTCGCGCAGCTGCTGCTTGGCTCGCCCTCCGACGTCGTCGGCCGCGCGGCGATCGGGACCTCGGGCGTCGACGAGCTGGAGACGGCCCTGTTGACCTACCCGACGGGTGCCCAGGCCGTGCTGACCTCGTCGCTCCGCAGCCGGCTCCGCAACGAGGCCCAGATCATCGGCACCGAGGGCTCGATCCGGATCGCCGAGCCCTTCTTCGCGCCCCATCACGTCTCCTGGACGCGGCACTCCGAGCCCGTCGGCCCCGCCCCCGCGGCGAAGTCGGGCCCCGGCGGCTGGAAGTCACGCCTGAGGCGCAGCCCGCTGGTCCGTCGGGTCGTCAACGACGTCGCCCGCCCGTTGCTCCGCACCCTGAAGCGCGATACGAAGACCTTCGCCGAGCACGTCCCCGGCGGCGGCTACCAGTTCGAGGCCGCCGAGGTCATGCGCCGCCTCCGCGCCGGCGACCTGGAGAGCCCGATCATGACCCTCGACGACACGATCGCCGTCCTGGAGACGGTCGACGCCCTGCGAAAGTCGTGGCGGACCTCCGGCTGAGGTCGCGTCGAGGAGGAACGGTCCGATGGTGGACCGGGGCCCGGAGGAGTACGGCAGACTTCGGAGCAGCCTCGAAAGCTACACGCCGCAGGCGCTTTTGAAGCCGTGATCCCGTTGCAGGCCGGACGACGAGGAGTGAAACGGCCGATGTCGGGGCCTCACCGCCCGTTTCCCGGGGCGATCGCCAGGATGGCCGCGATGAGAGGGTCATAGGGGTCGGGCGGGCTCGTCGCGTCGTGCTCCCGCTCGGCGCGGATCGCCTCCAGGAGCGGGAGGGCCGCCGCGGCCGCCGGGCCGATCGACCTGAGGAGTTCGAGAACGGAGGCGGGGTAGTCGCGTTCCTCCTCGGGCTCGCGTCGACGCGCTTCGAGGTAGGCGATCAGGCGAGGGACCGCCGGCGCGGCCTCTGTCCCGAACGCGGCGAGGGTGCGGCAGATCCGCCCGTGCTCGCCGCCGTACGCCCAGTCCGGGTCGTATTCCTCGAACGTGTCGAACGCGTCCACCAGGGCGGGGACCGCCCGATCGACGAACCTGCGGAAGTGCGAGAGGGCCCCGAGCGCGGCGCCGCGCTCGTGGACGGCCGCGTCGTAGAGGTCCTCGGGGAATCCCTCGGGGGCGAGCCATCGCGGGGGCCGGGGGGCGGCCCATTCCAGGATGCGGGCCAGGGCGTCCTCGCGGTCGCGGCCGACCGACGCCAGGGCTTCGAGCGCCCACACGTCCGGCGCGGGGCCGCGGGTCGCCGCCATCAGGAGGCCGACGGCCTCGTCGACGCGTCCCGCCAGCGGCGGCCCCGCGCAGGCCAGGCATCCCGCCGCGGCCGACCGCACCGCGCCCGAGCGCGAGCCCAGACGCGACAGCAACGCGTCGACCACCTCCGGGTCGTCGCGGCCGATCGAGGCCAGGGCTGCGGCGGCGTCGAATTCATAGGGTCGCGTCGTCGAGTCCAGTCGCGCGATGAGTCCCGGGGCGAAGTCCAGCGCCGCCGGCCCGATCCGTTCCAGCGCGTCCAGCGCTCCACGGCGGTTGCCCGACTCGTTGTCGAGCATCAGCCGGAGGCCCGGCCGGTCGGCCAGCAGGGCGACGTCGAGCGCGTCGAGCACGATGAGCGACGCGACGCCGGCCGGCGTTATCGACTCGGCGCCCTGGAAGATCGCCTCGTCGGCCTTCGTCCCGCGTTCCATGCTCGCGCAAAACCAGCGGCCGAGGCGTCTGGCGGCCTGAGTCCGCTCCTCGTCGTCGCCGGCGGCCGCCAGGCGGCCGACGAGCCGCTCGACGTACTTGTCCGAGTCGGCTTCGGAGTCGGCCCGGTCGCGCGACTCGCGGGCGCGGCGCATCCAGTCCTGATGGAGCGCCAGCCGGTACACGATCAGCCTGCGGACGAAATCCGTTCGGGGGAACCCCGACGCGTCGACGGCCTCGCGGACGGCCCCGGCGAACCGCTCGCGTTGGTCCGGCCGGCTCGCATGCTCTCCCCAGTCCAGGTCGCCCAGCTCCGTATGCGCATAAGGGACCCCGAACGACATGCCCTGGAGGACGTCGCCGGCCTTGAGCCGCGCCGGGGCGTCGTCGGCCACGAGGTCCAGCAGCCACGCCGACAGGGGCCGGCCTTCGCGATCGAACGAGAAGTCGGGACGGAGCTTCGCCATGATCGAGCCTCGCCGGGGAATGCTGCGCTTTCAGCGTAGCAGTCGCGCGGGCTCGGGACGAGGCTCGCGGCCGAGGCTCTCATGGATCAGGTCGGCGAGCTTGCGGGCCTCGATGGCGACGTCGTGCCGCCGGGCGGCGCGCTCGGTGCCGCGGCGGCCCATGGCGTCGAGCTGCGCGGCGGGGGCCTCGACGACCTCGCGGAGCGCGGCGGCGAGGGCCTCGGCGGAGGAGGGGGGGACGAGCCAGCCGTTGACGCCGGGCTGGACCAGCTCGGGGATGCCGGCGACCCAGGTGCTCACGACCGGGCGTCCCAGCGCGAGCGCCTCCATCAGGACGACGGGGAGGCCTTCGGCGAAGCTGGGGAGGACCAGGGCGCGCGACTGCTGGATCAGGTCGCGGACCTCGGCGTTGCTCTTCCAGCCGGCCAGCCGGACGCGGTCGCGCAGGCCCAGGCGGTCGACCAGGGCCTCGATCTCGCCCAGGAGCGGGCCGCCGCCGACCAGCGTCAGCTCGAAGTCGACCCCTTCGGCCCTGAGCCGGCCGGCGGCCTCGACCAGGATCGGCAGGCCCTTCTGCTCGGCCATGCGGCCGACGCAGACCAGCCGACGCGCCTCGGGGACCGCGACGTGCTCGGCCTTTAGGAACATCGGGTCCAGCCCGCAATGGACGACGCGGATCTTCGGCCACTGGTCGTAGGCGGCCCAGCGGCAGAGCTGGCTGCGGCCGTACTCGCTGACGGCGACGGCGAACGCCGAGCTCGCGACCTTGACGTCGAGCCCCAACGCCAGGGGCCGGTCGAACTCCTCGGGGCCGTGGGTCGTGAAGCTGAACGGCGGCCCGCCGAGCGTGCGGGTGAGCAGGGCGACCGTGGCGCCGTTGGTGCCGTAGTGGGCGTGGACGTGGTCGGTCGCCGCCTCGCGGTGCCAGTCGAGCAGGACGCAGGCCTCCGCCAGGTAGATCGCGTGCCGCAGGACGCCCTGGCCCGACGCCGAGCCGCGACGGCCCAGCTGGATCGCCTGCTTCAGGCCCCGCAGGAAAAGCCCCGGCCGCGTCGCCGCCGTCTTGAGGAGCGCCTTCGCCAGGCCGAGGGCCCCGACTTCGAGGACGGCCCGAGTTTTAAGGTCCTCGGCCAGGTCGTCGGGGTCGACGAGCGGCGTCGCCCAGCGCCGGAGCGTCAGGCGGTCGACGACGGCCCCCTGCGCCTCGACCTCCAGCAGCTCGCGGCGGATGAAGCTGGCGCTGGTCATCGGGTAGGTGTTGACGAGGTAGGCGATCCGCAGGGGGGGGGCGGCGGCTTCGTCGGCGACTGGGGCGTTCACGACGTCAGGGGGTCTCCGAGGGGGCGAGGCGCTCGTCGAGGATCAGCTCGGCGGCGGCGGCGAGGTCGGCGGCGGCGAAGACCCGGCCGTCCTGGGCGGGCGTCGGCAGCCCGTCGAGCGTGTCGTTCGAGCCGACGAGGATGCTGCGGCAGCCGGCGTGCAGTCCGGCGAGGACGTCGCTGACCCGGTCGCCGACCATCCACGACGCGGGCAGGTCCAGCTCCAACTCCTCGGCCGCGCGCAGGAGCATCCCGGGGGCCGGCTTGCGGTCGGGGTGCTCGACCGCCGTCCGGTCGTCGCTGCGGGGGGCGTGGGTGCAGTAGTAGATCGCGTCGAGCGTCGCGCCGTCGGCGGCGAGCAGGCGTTCCAGCTCGTCGTGGATCGTGCGGAGACGCTCCTCGGTGATCAGGCCCCGGCCCACGGCCGACTGGTTGGTCGCGAGCACCAGCGCGTAGCCGGCCCGGCGGAGAGCGGCCAGGGCCGTCGCCGCGCCGGCGAGGACTCGCAGGCCGGCGGGGTCGGCGAGGTAGGGGACGTCGACGATCAGCGTGTCGTCGCGGTCGAGGAAGACGGCGGGCCTGCGGGCCGGGGCGGGGGGCTCAGCGTTCACGGGCGGAGGCCTCGTGCGGCGTCGCGGCGGAGGCCGCCGCCGGGGGGCGCGGTGCGGGGCCGAGGTCGGGGCCGCGACGGGCTTCCCGGAGCCGCATCCGGCCCAGGAAGGCGGCGTTCCGCGCGTACCGCGTCGCCAGCCGGCGGGGCTCCTGCAAGAGCCGGAAGAGCCATTCCAGGCCGGTCTTCTGCATCCAACGGGGGGCTCGGGCGAACCGACCGGCCGCGAACTCCAGCGAGGCGCCCACCTGCACGGCGACCGGGACGCCGAGCCTGGTCAGGTTCTCGGAGATCCAGCGCTCGCCCTTGGGCTGGCCGAAGGCGACGAACAGGATGTCGGGCCGGGCCGCGCGGATGCGACTCAGCAGCGCCTCATGCTCCTCGTCCGAGAGCTTGCGGAAGGGGGGGCACTCGGTGCCGACGACCTGGAGGCCGGAATAGCGGGCGGTGAGCTTGGCGGCGGCCTCGTCGGCGACCCCTTCGGGGGCCCCCAGGAAGAACATCCGCCGGCCCTTGCGGGCCGCCAGGTCGCACAGGTGGAAGATCAGGTCGGAGCCGGCGACCCGCTCGGGCAGCGGCCGCGGCCGCCCCCGCGCGGCCCGGACGATCGGCGCGCCGTCGGCGAGCACGAAGGCGGCGGCGCGGTTGATCGGGTCCAGGTCGGGATGCTGATGGGTAAGCATCACGTAATGCAGGTTGGCCGTGATGAAATACGACGGCCTCCCGTCCTCGATCAGGGCGTCGATCGCG
This sequence comes from Paludisphaera mucosa, assembly GCF_029589435.1. Classification (NCBI taxonomy): domain Bacteria; kingdom Pseudomonadati; phylum Planctomycetota; class Planctomycetia; order Isosphaerales; family Isosphaeraceae; genus Paludisphaera; species Paludisphaera mucosa. The sequence goes on from NZ_JARRAG010000003.1 coordinate 84,505, forward strand.
GCGACGGTCTCGTCGAGCGTCATGGGCGCGAAGGGGACGCCCCAGACCCAGACGGGATCGGTCACGACGACCTCTGGGTCGCGCGCAGGCCGATCGGGCGGGCGGCGGCCGCCGCCTCCGCCTCGGCGTCGTCGAACAGCCAGGACAGGATCGCGACTTCCAGGCCCACCAGCAGCAGGGCCAGGGGCATCATCAGGAAGCCCGCCCAGTCGTGGGAACGCTCGCGGGCCAGCTCGCCTTCCATCAGGTAGTAGCACCAGCCCGTGCCCACGATCCGGGCCATGTTGCTGACCAGCGCGATCGGCAGCGCGCTCAGCAGCACGACGATCCGCTTCCAGATCGGCATCGGCACGAGGATGACGGTCGCCGTCACGGTGGCGGCCAGAGTCATCAGCATCGAGAGGCCGTTGCACGCCATGGCCACCTCGAGCTGCTGCGGGCCCCGCGGCGTGCTCAGGTTGATCACGTTGCCCGCGGGCACGACCCAGAGGCCGGTGAGCTGCATCACGAAGCAGCTGCCGGCGGTGGCGATCTGCTGCAGCGGCAGGGCGACCAGCCTGTTGATCACCGGCGGCAGGGGGAGCATGAACACCAGGAAGCCGATCGCCGGCCAGGCCCGCGAGAGCAGGGCGCCCCCCCCCAGGGCGTAGACGATGCAGGCCGCCGTCGGGATCAACGTCGCGTTCTCGACCCACGACATCCCCCGTTCGTAGGCGAACGCCCGCAGCACCAGCATCCCGGCCAGCAGGGCCCAGGTCCGCCAGGAGGTGGCCGGCTCCGTCCAGGTGTAGGGCCGATCGGCGATCCGCCGCCAGAGGATCACGGCGGCGATCGGGATGACCAGGAAGCCGTGCGAGTAGTTGGGCTCGGTGTCCCAGATCGTGGCCAGCGACATGATGTTCGGGGCGTAGGCGAACGTCAGCAACGCCGCGCCCACGAGGGCCGAGGGGAGCCAGGGCAGGTCGCGGAGCCGGTCCAGGACCGAGGGCCGGCCGGCGGATCCGCCCTGATCGGCCGGGGGGTGGTACGCGGGGATTTGAGACAAGGATGAAGCCCTTGAGCCGTGGTCGGGAGGGGTGGTCCGGGCCGCCGAGGGCCGCCGCCGACGGATTCGGCGGCGCGGCCCTCATGAGAAGAACGAAGTTCGCCGAAGCCGCGGGTCCCGCGTCGATCCGGCTCAGCCGGTCGATCCGGCTCAGCCGGCGGACGTCGCGTCGGCCGGCCGCTCCTGGTCGGCCGCCGCGCCCGTCGGCTGGCGGCTGTAGGTGTAGCGGCCGTAGTACGAATCCGACGTCCGCATCCCGTTGATCACCGTGCCCAACACGGGGATCCCGGCGAGGTCGAGCTGGCGGCGGGCCCGTTCGACCTGGGGGGCGCGGCTGACGTCGTAGCGCGAGGCCAGCACGACGCCGTCGGTCCAGCGGCCCATGATCAGGGCGTCGGGGACCGGCAGGATCGGCGGCGAGTCGATGATGATCAGGTCGTAGAGCTGCCGGAGCCGGGCGATCAGCATGCCGAAGGCCCGGCCCTGGAAGATCCGGCTGGTGTCGGAGACCGCGGTCCCGGCGCTGAGGAGGTGGAAGGTCCCCCCCTGGACGGGGATCACCACGTCCTCGACGTTGAGGTCTTCGTTGGTCAGGACGTCGCTGAGCCCCCGGCCCTCGGGGATGTCGAGCAGCGGGCAGAGCGCGCCCCGCCGCAGGTCGGCGTCGATCAGCAGGGTCGTGTGACCGGAGTGGCCGCAGCGGGCCGCGAGCTGGGCGGCCAGCGTCGTCTTGCCCTCGCTTCCGACGGCGCTGCTGATCAGCACGCAGCGGCCCAGGCCGACCTCGGGGTGGTCGCCGCAGACGGCGAACCGCAGGTGGTCCAGCCGCTGGATGAAGCGGTCGATCTGGTCGTCCTCGCCGGGAGCCCCCAGCCGCCGCTGCGACCGGGCCATCGGGATCGGCGGCAGCGAGTAGACCTCGGACTGGACGCGCGACGACAGCGCGTCGGGGTCGCCGACCCGCTCCGCCCGGATCTCCAGGAGCGAGAAGACCCCCAGCAGCAGGAGCATCAAGACCAGGGGCGCGGCCGCCATCAGCTTGACCCGCTTGCCGTCCGACGCCAGCCTCGGCACCGCGGCCCGGTCGGTCACCTCGACCCGGATCGCGTCCTTCCCGGTCACGAAGTCCAGGTCCTGGAGCTTGCGACGGACGATGGCCTGGTCGTTCGTCATGCTGTCGATCTCGGCCTGCAGGAACTGGGCCTTGTACGTGTCGGAATTCGACCGCTGGGTCTCGATCTGGGCCTCGTTCAGGACGGCGAGGATGGCCGCCTGGTCGTGCTCCAGCTGCGCCACCTCGGCCTTGAGTTCCTGGACGTTCCGCGGAGCGCCGGCCGCCTTCGGGGCCTCGGCGAGGTTCGACGGGCCGCCTTCGAGGATCCGCCCGCGGATCTCGTGGTAGCGCTCCTCCCAGAACTCGTCGATGCGGGCCTGGATGCCCGCCACGGCGTCGCGATGGGCCCGTCGCGCGGGATCGCTGCCCTTGCGCGCGCCCTTCTCGACGTGATCCAGCCGCTGCTTCATGTCCCTCTTCTGCTCGTACAGCTCGGCGATCGCCGGGTCGCTGAGGAACTCGGCCTTGATCCGCGACTCCAGCTCCGCCCCCGACGGCACGGCCCCCTCGGCGGCGACGTCCGCGATCTCGTCGGCGTTCTGGAAGTCCCCCGTCCGCTGCGACAGCTCGGCCTTGGCCTTGAACAACGCTACGCGGGTCTCCAGGAGCCGGTCCTTGTACTTCCGGAATTGTTCGAACGAGACGTCGTTGATGGACTGCGCGGCCGGGGGCTCGTCCCCGAACGCCTTCTTCGTCGCCGACGCGGCCTTCTCGGTCTCCGTCGAGCTGCTGTTGAGGTTCTTGAGGGTGATCGTGCCCTTGTCCATGAGCGCGTTGAGTTCGTCCGTCTTGCCCCTCTTTTCTTTCGCCGTATCGTCGAGGTACTGCTGGAGTTTCTTCCTCAGGAGGACGTTCGACCCCTCCTGATAGGTCTTGTAGGACTCCATGTAGGCGTTCACCACGGCGTTGACCAGGGCCGCGGCTTCCACGGGATCGGTCGAGTCCAGCGCGACGCGCACGTAGTCGGTGTTCTTCTCGTTCTGGATCGAGAGCTTGGCCTTGAGGGCGGACACCGCCGAGGGGTTGTCCTTGAGGAACGGGAGGTCGGCGACGGTCGGGTCGCCGAGGGCCGCGCTCAGGACCGAGTCGGTCTTGATGTGCTGGATCTCGGTCTCGATGTTGCGGTCGACGACCTTGAGCGTGGTCCCGCTGCCGAACAGGTCGGGATGATTCGACTGGATCCGGATGACGCTGTAGGCGTTGTACGTCGGCCGGATCTGGCTGTAGATCAGGTAGACCGCGGGGAGCGAGGTGATCAGCCAGAGCCCGAGGATCTTCCACCAGTTCCGCATCAACCCCCGGAGGATGCTGACCGGGTTGACCTGCATCGTGGGCGCCGGCGCCGCCAGCTCGCGCGGGACCCCCACGACGGCCGCCGCGGTCCGGACCGGCATCGAGTACGAAGGCGAGGGCGACCGAGCCGGCAATGTCGAATCGTGCCTGTCGGAAGTGTCCATCGGGTGGTACTCAAAGGTGGTGGGATCGCGATCGGACCGCGTTCGACTCCGCCTCCCCGCCCGCGCGCCTGGGCGCCTGGGCGGGCCGGAAGGAGATCGCCTTGCGGGCCCTCGGCCCGCCCGATCGCCGCGGCGAGGCCGTGGAAGCCCGTCGACCGGGGGCCGTCTCTCTACGAGAAACTGTAAACCAAGACGTTCAAAGCCGTCAAACGAAATCCCTTAAGCGATTGAATGCATGAGACTTGTCGCGGATCGAAAGGCGATTCGAGCGGGCGTTGGCGTCGACTTCAAGATTCGTTGAGACCGACCCACGCACGTGGAGTTTTCCAGTTTTTCTAACTTACCTATATAGCTCAGATTTTTTTCGCCGGTGGAATTCGGCCTCCCGGCTTTCTATGATTACGGATAGAACGAACAGCGTGTCAGGAGTGTCTTTCATCTTGGATGCATCCTTGAAACGCGGCCGGACACGGCTCCTTACCGGTGTTGACGAACGCATCGCGGAGGGGTGACGCCGACTGCGGATTTCGGAGGAGTTTCCCGGCGGAAATCCCGATCGATTCGACGGAAGCCTTTCGTGCATGGCGGGCCGTCGGGGGATCTCCGCAGGGTCGGGCGTCCGAGGCGATGCCGGATCCGCGGCTCGACGAAGCCCGGAACACCCCAGAGAAAAGGAGCGACGACATGATCGCTCAGATCCTGTCGACGACCCGTCGAGAGGCCCTGCCCGCGTCCCGATCCGCGGGCGACGAGCCTTCACGCGGGGCCGAGGTCGGGGTGCGTTGCGCCCGGGTCGCTTTGGCGTTCGCCCTGCTTCCGGCCCTGGCGACGATGTTGCTGGTCGGCGGGGTCGGCTTGATCGCGGTCGGGCTGGCGACGACCCTCGCCCGCTCGGTCGACGCCGCGACGGCCTATCGGGAAGGCTCCTGAGCCCGGCGTCGCGGCGAGATCGGGGCCGCCGGCCTCACTTCGCGGCGGCGACGGCCGGGCCCGACTCGCGGATCCGCGACTCGATCGAAGCGACCAGGGCGGCGAGCAGGTCCTGGCACGAATCGTCGATCTTGGCGGGGTCCTTGATCAGGCGTTCGACCTGGATCTTGAACATCCCCGGATTGTAGCGAAACTGCTTCCAGCGGCTTTCCATGTTCGGCCGCCACTCTCCGGCGTTGCGGAACGAGTGGAAGACGTCGTGGTAGGAGGCGGCGCCGCCCTGGAACATCCCGTAGAGGCCCTCGCGGAAGGGGACGGGCGTCGCGGCGTCCTTGACGGGGATCATCACTTCTCGGCCCGCGCTCAACGACTTGTATCCCGTATTCGTGTAGCAGATGTCGGGCGTGTGCCCCCAGACGTTCAGGGCCAGCCCGTAGATCACGAGCACGGTGGCCTTCTCGCCCGTCGTCGTGTTTTCATAAGACCGCAGGATGTGGTCGGTCGACCCGGCGAGACGCGCGATCTCGGGATCGAGGGCGGCCTCGACCCCGTCGACCTGCCGCCATGAGCCCAGGACCCCGGGGATCTCCTTCAGGGGGAAGGGGCAGCCCTTGCTCTGGCTCTCGAGCGAGGCGAACTGGAAGTCGCGCCAGTAGCGGAACGCGCCGGAGGCCCCCAGCAGCAGGCAGATCATCGCGATCCAGCGAAGGTCGACCTTCCGGGGCGTAGGGACCCGCTCCGGGGCTGCCGGGCGTCGAGGCGCGGCGTCGGGTTGCACGACGACCGGATGGTCGACCAGGGCGTTTTCCATGTCGGCGGTCCTCGCTACCGGGGAGGGGGGGCGCGGTACGGGTGATGCCGTGGATGCGCCTCACCAGGATTATGCCATCCCCGGATCCACGTCATCAAGGCCGCGCAGACGGGAATGTCGCGAAAGTTTATAGAAAACATCTAGGTCGCGGATGGCCCCCGGTCCAGCCGGGCTCTGCGGGCCGCGGGCAAACTGGTCGCGGGCCGGCGCTCGTGTTAATCTGGGGCTCGTCGGCGTGCGCAGGATGGGGGCCCGGAGGCCCGCCGCCCCGGCTTCGCGGGAAGGGGACGAGGACGACATGACGGCGATCCTGGGTATCTCCGCGTTCTACCACGACAGCGCGGCCGCCCTGGTGGTGGACGGCCGGATCGTCGCCGCCGCCCAGGAAGAGCGGTTCACGCGCGTCAAGCACGACGCCGCCTTCCCGACCCGCGCCGTCGCCTACTGCCTGGAGGCGGCCGGCCTGACGTCGGCCGACGTCGACTTCGTCGCCTTCTACGACAAGCCGCTGTCGAAGTTCGAACGCCTCCTGGAAACGTACCTGGCCTACGCCCCCTCGGGCTTCCGGAGCTTCCGCCTGGCGATCCCGCTGTGGCTCAAGGACAAGCTCCACATGCGGCGGATGATCCGCAAGGCCCTGGGCGACGGCTGCCGGGCCCGCCTGGTCTTCACCGACCACCACGAGAGCCACGCCGCCAGCGCCTTCTTCCCCGGCCCGTTCGACCGCGCGGCGATCCTGACCCTCGACGGCGTCGGCGAGTGGAGCACCACGACCGTGGGCGTCGGCGAGGGCTCGCGGATCGAGCTGCTGGAGCACATCGCCTTCCCGCACTCGCTGGGGCTGCTCTACTCGGCCTTCACCTACTACTGCGGCTTCAAGGTCAACAGCGGAGAGTACAAACTGATGGGCCTGGCCCCCTACGGCCGGCCCGTCTATAAGGACGCGATCCTCGAGAAGCTGATGGACCTCAAGGCCGACGGCAGCTTCCGCCTCGACCTGGGGTACTTCAACTACTGCCAGGGCCTGACCATGACGGGCGACCGCTTCCACGAGCTCTTCGGCGGCCCGCCGCGGTCCCCCGAGTCGACGCTGGAGCAGCGCCACATGGACCTGGCGGCGAGCATCCAGTGGGTGACCGAGGAGGTCGTGCTGCGGATCGGCCGCGAGGCGGCCCGCAAGACGGGGGCGGAGAACCTCGTCATGGCCGGCGGCGTGGCCCTCAACTGCGTCGCCAACGGCCGGCTGCTGCGCGAGGGCCCGTTCGACGACGTCTGGATCCAGCCCGCGGCCGGCGACGCCGGCGGCGCGCTCGGCGCGGCGCTCTTCGTCTGGCACCAGCTCCTGGAAAAGCCCCGCGAGCCCCGGGGCCGCGACGCCCAGCAGGGGAGCTTCCTCGGCCCCCGGTTCGGCGACGCCGAGATCGGCCGGTTCCTGGCGGGGCAGGGGGTGCAGGCCTCCCCCTGCGAGACCGAGGACGAGCTGTACGAGCAGGTCGCCGGCCACCTCGCCGACGACAAGATCGTCGGCTGGTTCCAGGGCCGGATGGAGTTCGGCCCGCGCTCGCTGGGCGCGCGCAGCATCATCGGCGACCCCCGCTCGCCGGCCATGCAGGCGACGATGAACCTCAAGATCAAGTTCCGCGAGAGCTTCCGCCCGTTCGCGCCGGCCGTCCTCCGCGAGCGCGCGTCCGAGTGGTTCGACATCGACCCGAAGCACGAGAGCCCCTACATGCTCCTCGTCGCCCCGGTCCGCGAGGAGAAGCGCACGCCCATCGACCCCGAGACGCTCCGCACGATGGAGGACGATCCCGACCTCCGGCGGCGGGTCAACGTCGTCCGCTCCGAGGTCCCGGCCGTGACCCACGTCGACTACAGCGCCCGGCTCCAGACCGTCGACGAGGACCGCAACCCCCGCTTCCACCGCCTGATCGAGGCCTTCGAGCGGATCACCGGCTGTCCGATCCTGGTCAACACCAGCTTCAACGTCCGGGGCGAGCCCATCGTCTGCACGCCCGAGGACGCCTACCGCTGCTTCCTGGCGACCGACATGGACGTGCTCGTTCTGGAAGACTACGTGATCGTCAAGGACGACGCGGCGCGCAAGGCCGGCGAGAGCGTCCGCGAACGGTACCTCTCCCAGTTCCAGCTCGACTGACGAACCGAACGAGGACGCCCGCATGCAGTGGTCCGACGTCCAATTCGACCCCACCGCCAAAACGCTGAAGCAGTTCGCCGCCTGCTCGTTCGGGTTCTTCGGCGGGGCCGCCCTCTACCAGGGGCTCTACCGAGGGCATACGAACGCGGCCCTGATCCTGGGCGCGATCGCCCTGGGCTCCGGCCTGCTGGGCCTGGTCGCCCCGAAGGCCCTGAAGCCGATCTTCGTCGCCTGGATGGTCCTGGCCTTCCCGATCGGCTGGACGATCTCGCTGCTGATGCTGGCCGTCATGTATTACGGCCTCTTCACGCCGATCGGTCTGATCTTCAAGCTGATCGGCCGCGACCCCCTGGAACGCACCTTGCAGCCGGCCGCCGCGACCTACTGGACGCCCAAGACGACCCCCAAGGATGCCCGCCGCTACTTCAAGCAGTTCTGACCTGACCCGAACCCGGACACCTCCCAAAGGCCCGCCATGAGCGACACCCCGCCCCCCCGCACCGAGTTCGAAAAGGCCGCCGCCGACCAGGAGGGCGAGAGCCTCGTCGCCGAGTTCTGGGCCTTCCTCAAGGACAACAAGAAGTGGTGGCTACTGCCGATCGTGGTGGTGATGCTCCTGCTCGGCGTCCTGATCTTCCTGTCGAGCACCGCCGCCGCGCCGTTCATCTACACGCTGTTCTGAGGGCCGGGGAGGAGCCGCACCGATGTCCCCCTCCGTCGATCACCCGGCGTTCGGGCCGTTGTTCCGCGACGCGGACGGCTCGGCGCTGGTGACGTTCCGCCGGTTTCCGTTCATGCGGCCCTTCTGGTATCCGGGGCCCGACGCCGCGATCGCCCTCCTCGACGAGCCGGAGCGGCAGTGGGTCCGCGACTGGGAACGGAACGGGGCCGGGCTCGCCCGCGTCCGCCGCCACAGCGACGTCCACTCCGCCCTCCAGGCGCTGGGCGTCTACGAGGTGGGCGTCGACGTCGAGAAAGGGGGCGGGCCCTCGTCCTCGCAGGCCGAGACCTACCGCCTGTTCCTCGACCGCGAGGAGGCGATTTGCGGGAACGTGTTCGACGCCCTCCTGCGGTACTACCGACACGCCCGCGCGGCCTTGCCCGACTGGTTCGAGGGCGACGAGTACCCCGAGGGCCGCACGATCGAGGAGCTGGGTCCCTGGGTTTCGTTCGACGGGATCCAGCTGGGCCGCGGCGAGTCGCACGGCCTCGTCCCGGTGGGCCTGGCCTGGGAGCCCGCCTGGGACCGGGAGCACAAGCTCGCGATGGTCCTCTACCGCGACCAGGTGCTCGAGATCGGCCCGGCCTGCGGCAGCATGTTGCTCCTCTGCCCGGAGGAGTACCTGACGGCTTCGGATTTGCTGTGGGGGCCCGACCAGTTGACCGACGCCGAGCGCTCGGCCCTGGGGGATTTCCTCGACGGGTACGGGCTGGATCCGCGCTACGGCGTGTAGACGAGCCTCCGGGAGCCCCGACGACATGCCCACCGAGCGCGAGAAGATGCTGGCCGGGTCGATGTACGACCCGTTCGACCCCGAGCTGGTGACGGCGCGCGACCGCGCCCGCGACCTCTGCAAGGCGCTCAACGCGACGCACGAGGCCCAGACTGACGAGCGCCGGCGGCTCCTGCGCGAGCTGTTCGGCGCGGGGGGCGACACGGTCTGGATGCAGCCGCCATTCTATTGCGACTACGGTTCGAACATCACGCTGGGGGAGCGGGTCTTCTTCAACTTCAACTGCTTGGTGCTCGACGTCGCCGAGGTCCGGATCGGCGACTACACGCTGTTCGGGCCCTCGGTGCAGATCTACACGGCGATGCACCCGATGAACGCCGCCGAGCGTCGCCTGCACGAGTACGCCGAACCGATCGCCATCGGCTCCGACGTCTGGGTCGGCGGCGCGGCGGTGATCTGCCCCGGGGTGACGATCGGCTCGCGGTCGGTGATCGGGGCCGGCAGCGTCGTGACCCGCGACGTCCCCGAGGGCGTCTTCGCCGCCGGCAACCCCTGCCGCGTCATCCGCGAGATCACCGAGTGACGGGCCTACTCAGCCGACTCCGCATCGAGAGTTCGTGCCACGACGGACGATCGCGCTCGGACTGAAGCGGCCTCTCCGGGGGAGGCGAAGATCCCCGCACGGGAGGTTGGTCGTCCGGAATGTCCGAGGATCAGGGCGGATCGACGCGTCGAGGGAGGATTTCGGCCGGTGGGTGAACGGGCTTCGAATGAGGCCGGAGCGTCCGGGAACGCCCTTGATGTTCACACGGCTGTAATAACCGAGACGGCCGGCTTGACCGGACCCAGCCCCGCCCCTAGCCTCGGTTCATGGGCACCTTCCGGGTGAGCGGCGATCGCGTGAAGTTCCCCCATGGCCCCCGGCTGGACATCAGCCTGGCGAGGGTCCCTGGCGTCTTGATGGCCCGGGTCTACGCCCGAGGCCGGCAGTGGAAAGGCGTGGTCGGCTTCGGCTCGGTGGAGGAGGCCGGCCAGCGGGCCCTCCGGTGCCGGGACGCGGACGAGGCGTTCGAGGTGCTGACGACCGCGGCCCCGCTACGTGACGGACCCACGATGAGAGCGTAATCCGAGCCCCGATCCGGCCCCCCGTCGATCGCCGTCCGCGCCTCGGTCAGTCCGAGAGTTTTTCGTTCAGCGGGGGCGTGACGTCTGCAGCTTCATAGAAGGCGGGCGCCTGCGGGGGGCCCCCGGGCCCCGACTTCGGGCGTGACCATTGCAAGGCGAGGAAAAGCAGCACCCCGAAACCGAGCCCGGCCAGCAGATGGACGCCGAGGGCGGCCACATACAGCGGGCCGGTCAGCATCGCTGGGTCGCCGAACGGGTAGCCCCGCCCGAGCAACAGGACGGATACGACACCCTGGCACAGCCCGCCGATGGACGCCCCGGATACGAGAGCCGACCGATCGCGTGGCACCAAGAGGGCGGCGAGCAGCGACCCCAGGTGGGGGCCCGTGATATAGCAGAGGGCCTCTTCTCGGAGCCCGACGAAGAGGGTGGTACAGGCCGCCGCCAGGAGGACGAGGAACATGAGGCCGAGGACGGACAACCGCATCACATCGACCTCCGCCGAGAGCGACTCATCGAACACCCGGGAAACGCCGCGGCGGGCCGGGTCCGCTGCAGCGCCGGGTTAGGCGGCGCGTCGACCCGCGTTCGCACGCTCAGCGGTTCGGTCCCCCGACGAGGACGCTATAGGTCGTCTCCCCGACGGTGACCAGCTTGGCCGAGGTGCCCTCCCGGTAGACGCCGGGCTCCAGGGCCATCGAGAGGACATCGGCCAGTGTCTTTTTCGACGGCGGTATGGGGCCGGTTTCCGAGAAGGTCGCGCGACCGGAGTCACCGTCCAGGTGCAACATAAACTTGAGGGCGTCGACTTGCCCAGCCTTCCACACCACATGATCGCCGAGGAGGGTCAAGCGGACGACCGCCGGCGCACCGTCCGGCCGCGCCGTGTCAGGTGCTGCGGCCGCAAGCCCCCCTCGGTTCGGTTTATCGGAGACGACACGAACGCTCGCCCCCGGAGCCGTCTCGATCTCGACCCGCGAGACGATGGTATCACCGTCCCGCAGAACTTCCTGCACCGAGACTCGGAAGCTGCCGGCGGGCAACTCTTGCCCAGACGATCGAGCGCCGGCCCGGCCGACCGCAGCGACGATCAGGGCCAGTGAGGCCGCCGCGATCAATGCGACAATTCCTCGCTTCATCGTATCGCCCCATTTCGTGTCGTGATCGGCATTCGGCCGCCTGAAGATAAAGCCCAGCGGGCCGGCCCGCTGGGCGCGACCTTGATGTTGCCAGAAGCCGCCGTCGCGGGTTGGGCGACGTCCCGGCCTCGGGCTACTTCCCTCGGTTGTCCTGGACCCCGTAGGAGATGAAGGGTTTCTCCTGCCCTGAGATGTGCGCCGGACGCGGCATCGGGATCTGGTAGCGGACCGTGATCCGCTCGTCGATGACGGTGGCGACCTGGCCGCCGGGATGGTCGGCCTGCAACTTCACCCATGCAGTGGCTTCCAAGTGCCCGACGGTCACTTCCGAGAGCCGGAGCCGGAAGACGCAGCCGTAGCCGGCGCCGATGACCTGCTCGCAATCCTCGACTCGGACCCAGGCGGCGAGCTCGCTGTATTGATCCTGCTTGAACTTCACCTCGAAGAAGTACTTGCGGTCTTCCCGGATAAAGCTGAGCCAGACGGGGCTGTCGAAGACCATCTTGCGGAGCAATTCGGTCGTCTCGAATCGCCGGGCGACGGTGCCCTCATCCCGTTCCTTCCCCGCTTCTTGGGCGGTCGAGGCCGCCGCGAGGCCCAGGGCACCCGCCGCCGTAGCCGCCCTGATGGCGTTCCTTCGGGTCACGTCGTGCATAGTTCGCCCCTTGGTCGATGTTTTACGGAGGTGCGGTGCCCCATGCGCTTCCCTTTTCCCTTCCGCACCGCCTAGCGTGGAGTCTTGTAGGGTGGGCGGTGCCCACCCTACGAGGCTGCCGCGTTATCCGCGAGATCACCGAGTGAGGCCCGGTCGCCGCCGACCTCACTCCGCGGCCTCGTCGGCCAGCGCCTGCAGGGCCTCCATGGTCCGCCAGTTCCGCATGGTCATGGGGACGCCGGCCGCCTTCTCCATCCCCTCGGCGAACTTCGACCGGCCGACGCCGTCGGGCGCGTGGAGGTAGACGACGTCGCCGCGGACCTCGAAGGCCTCGCGCCCTTTGGTCTTCGCCAGCAAGGCCGCCAGGCGTCCGGCGTCGGGCGCGCCGAGGCAGATCCCGACGTGGACCGACTTCGGGTCCTCGGCCGCGGGCCCCGCGTAGGGGTTTCCGGCCAGGATCTCGGACCACCGCTCCGCCTCGACGAGCATGACCCGCGAGGCGAAGCCGAACGCCCGGGCGAACTCCACCGCGCACGCCTTGGCCAGGTCTTCGACGGGGTCGTCGGTCGCGAAGACGACGTTGCCGCTCTGAATGTAGTTCTTCACGCCCCGGTGCCCCAGCCGCTCGTGCACGGCGCGCAGCGACTCCATCTTCACCGTGGTCTTCCCGCCGACGTTGAGCCCCCGGTACAGGGCGATGAATACGGCCATCGGATCCACTCCGTCGTCAGGTCAATGTGCGAGCTCGGACGCTTCGAGGTCCTCCAGCATCGTCAGGGCGACGATCTGGATCGGACCCCACTCGCGTGCGCTTCGAAGTCGGGCGAGATACGCCGGTGCGAGCTGCACGCGGCCGTCGGCCAGGTGGTCGATGGCGATCCAGGCGATCGCCTCGCCACGCATCGAATCCCCGGCCTCCTGGAGTAAGGTCTGCTCGCCATGCAAGTCGTCGAAGAAAGCTCCGTTCGGCGTGAAACGCGGGACGATGAAGGGGGCGTTGCCGACCACCTTCGCCTCGGCCCGCTTCTCCGCAGTGTCGATTGGTTTCTTGAGCAGGAAGCGGATCGCCGGGTACGGCCACCGTTTCCGGTCGGCGCGGCCGACGGCCTCGTCGAGCAGGGCCTTCGCCGCGGCCGGGTCGCCGGCCTTCTTCGCCGCGAGGTGCCCAAGCGTCGCGGCGTAGATCGGGGCCCCTCCTTCCCAGGACGTCGCGACGATCGCGGAGCGAGCCTCGGCGACGGTGCCCGCCCGGCCGGCGGCGTACAGGGCCGCCACCTTGCCGACCCTCGCCCAAGGCGACCAGGCGCCCCCCAGGCTCGACACCCGATCGAAGTCGGCGATCGCCCCGTCGTGGTCTCGGAGCCGAAGGCGCGTCAAGCCGCGGAAAAAAAGGGCCTCCCTGGCCACGAACGCCTCTGCGTCGGCGGCGAGGCGCACCGCCGCGTCGAAGTCCCCCAACGCGCCCGGGAGGTCGCCGCGGCGTCGCCGGATCTCTCCTCGCAGGAAGTATCCCCGCGGATCGTTCGGGACGAGTCGGATGCGGGCGTCGAGATCGGCCGTCGCCCCATCGTCGTCCCCGCGCTTCGTTCGGAGTTGGGCCCGGTGGAAACGGGCGTTCGAGTGGTTCGCATCCAGGCGAATCGCGGCGTCGAAGTCGGTCGACGCGCGGTCGAGATCGCCTCTGGCCAGGTGGATCGACCCTCGCAGAGCGAGGATCTCGGCGTCGTCGGGATCGTCGCGGAGGAGATCCTCGCATTCGTCGATCGTAGCTTGGAGGTCGCCCTTCCTGGCCCGGATGAAGACGCGATCGGAGGCCTTGCTCGGGTCGATCGCGACGGCGGCGTCGACGTCCGCCATGGCCTTGGCGTGCTCGCCCTTCGTGGACCAGATGCGGGCGCGGTCGATGAGCGCGTCGACGCGCCTCGGGTCGACGCGAAGTGCTTCGGTATGAAGGGCGACCGCATCGTCCAGCGAGAGCACGTCGCCGATGCGTGCCCAGCCGGGGTCGTGATACCGTTCGGAGATCAGCCGCAGGCGGTCGCCGTCGATACGGCCGACCTCGTAGACGACGGCTTCGCCGGCCAGAGCGGCTCGGGCCACTCCCTCGGGCTCGATCGCGACGCCCGGTCGGAGCACGACCAGGTCGCCGACCCGGGCGTCTTCGCCCAGGGCCCCGGGGCCGACGATCAGGGCCGCCGCGATCGCGAGCGTCCCACGAACCAACCGCCGAGTTCGCGCAAGCATCCTCTGGGCCTCCTCGGCATCCGCTCCCTGCTTCTCGCTGAATGAGACATACCAGCAGGCAGCGGATGCGTCCAGGCGGTTCGAGGGGTCGGAGGCGAGGGGGCCGACCGATCCGCTCGCCTCCCCCATGTTTGGGGGGAGGCTCGGACTCGGGGCCTGCTTACTTCGCCTTGCCCTGGGCGGCGACGGCGGCGGCCTTGGCGGCGATCTCGGCCTGGTCGCCGAGGTAGTAGTTCTTGATCGGCTTGAGGTGGGCGTCCAGCTCGTAGACGAGCGGGATGCCGGTCGGGATGTTGAGGCCGACGATGTCGTCGTCGGAGATGCCGTCGAGGTATTTCACGAGCGCCCGCAGGCTGTTGCCGTGGGCGGCGATGACGACCTTCTTGCCGCTCTTGATCGCCGGGGCGATCGTGTCGTTCCAGTACGGGAGCACCCGGGCGACGGTGTCCTTCAGGCACTCGGTCGTGGGGATCTCGGCCTTGGTCAGGCCGGCGTAGCGGGGGTCGGAGCCGGGGTAGCGGGGGTCGGACTCTTCCAGCGGCGGCGGCGGCGTGTCGTAGCTGCGGCGCCAGACGAGGACCTGCTCGTCGCCGTACTTGGCGGCCGTCTGGGCCTTGTTCAGCCCCTGGAGCGCCCCGTAGTGCCGCTCGTTGAGCTTCCACGACTTCTCGATGGGGATCCAGAGCAGGTCCAGCTCGTCGAGCGCCATCCCGAGGGTGCGGATCGCCCGCTTGAGGACCGACGTGAAGGCGACGTCGAACGTGAAGCCCTCGGCCTTGAGCAGCTCGCCGGCCCGCTTGGCCTCGACCTTGCCCTGGTCCGACAGGTCGACGTCGTACCAGCCCGTGAACAGGTTCTCTTTGTTCCAGATGCTCTCGCCGTGGCGCAACAGGACGATCTTCGACATCGCTGCTCCTCGATTGGGATCCGGCGGCGCAGGCCGCACACGCCCATTGTCCCTTCCCCGCCGCGACCGGTCAACGAGGCGCGCGAGGGTTGGAGGGGGGCGGGGCCGCCGCTTCTGCCGGCGGGATCGGGACTCCCAGCTGCCCGGCGACCTCGAGGCGGAAGCGGGCCAGGAAGAGGCAGTCCGCGTGGTCGAGGCCGAGGGCCTTCGAGCCCTCGTCGAAGCGGGCGCGGGCCGAGTCCATCCGGCCCAGGCGGGCTTCGGCGGCGGCGGCGGCGAGCAGGGACGCCGGGCGGGCGCGGCGATCGGCGGGCGCCTCGGTGGTGAGCATCGTGAGGGCCTCGGCGTCGCGGCCCAGGACCCCGAGCGCCCGTGCCAGGGCGAACCGGGCGAGGTCCGACTTCGGTGAGGACTTCAGGATCGGGGGCGCGAGGGCGGCCAGGCGTTCCGCGCGGGCCCTGTCGAGGGACGCCGTCCGGGCGGAGTGGTGGACGTACACCGGCGCGCCGGCCTCGCCGCGAGAGCCGAGGAAGCGATCCAGGCGCGACTCCAGGGCTTCGAAATCGGCCAGCGCCGCGGCCGCGCGGCCGCGCGCCAGGCGGGCCTCGGCGCGCATCCGGAGCGCGTCGCAGGCGCGGTCGACGTGCCCGATCGACTCGGGGAAGCGGCCGGCCAGCCGATCGCGGATCGCCGACGCCCCTTCGATCAGGACCTCAGCCGCCTCGAGGTCGCCGAGATGGGCCCGGATCAGGGCGAGCGTGAGCAGGTGCCCCGCGTGCTCCTCCTGATACGACGCGTCGTCGGGGGCGTCCCGGAGCAGCTCGGCGTCGACCTCGACCGCCCGGCGGGCGAACGGCTCGGCCTCGTCGGGCTCCCCTCGAAGGTGGAGCTTGTCCGCGAGCTTCCCCGACGCCAGCGCGATGTTGCGCCGATACATCGGCTTCGCCCCGGGGAGGGACGACAGCTCCTCGGCGATCGCGACGGCCTCTTTGAAGTGGGCGACCCCCTCGTCCCAGCAGATCGGCGTCAGGACTCCGCCGAGGTTCTGATGCTGGTGGGCCTCGGCGTCGCGATAGTCGAGCTCGACCGGGAAGGCGCGGGCCAGCCGGGTCACCACGTCGAGGGCCTCGCGATGCAGGGCGACGGACCGCTCGCCGTCGTCGCCGGCGACGTGGTTGGCCTCGCAGAACAACGCGCGGAAGAGTTCGTAGCGGAACGCGGGCCGATCGGGGCGGCTTCGCGCCAGCCGGCGCAGCACGTCGACGGACTTCTCGTAGTGTTCGGTCGCCGACTCCTTCCGCCGTTGCGTCTGGTACGACCGGGCGAGCTGGAAGTGGGCCAGGGCTCCGTGGTATTGCAGGTCGTCCAGGGCGGCCTCGCCCCCCCTGGAGTTCGTGAGGCGGTCGAGGGCCCGGGAGAACTCCTCGAACTGGAGGTGGAATTTGGGATCGGCCAGGCCCCCCGCGGAGGCCAGCCGTTCCATGGCCGCGGCGTAGTCGCTGGTGATCCCGATCAGGAGGTTGTTCACACGCCCCAGGTCGCGGTTCGCCTGCGTGAGCGCGATGAGCGTCCCGACCAGCAGCGACAGGACCGTCAGCGACCACGCCGCCACGCCCCGGCGATAACGCACGACCCAGCGCCCCAGGCGTTCGGCCCGCGAGATCGGCCGCGCCCGGACCGGCTCGCCGGCGAGGAACCGCCGCAGGTCGTCGCCCAGGGCGGCCGCCGACGGGTACCGGCGGGAGGGCTCCATGGCCATGGCCACGGCCGCGATCGTGGCCAGGTCCCGGGGCGCGGCCGGGTTCAGCCTCCGGATCGGCTCGGGCTCGCGGCTGACGGCCCGGAGGCACGTCTCCAGGGGAGTCGGCGCCCGGTGGGGGTGGCGGGCGGTGAGCAAGCGGTAGAGGATCGCGCCCAGGGCGTAGACGTCCACGCCCGGCAGGTTCCGCCCCGGCTCGCCCAGGATCTGCTCGGGGGCCATGTAGCCGGGCGTCCCCGAGAGCCTCCCGTCCCGGGTGGCGACCGCGGGTCCCGACCCCTGGAACGGCCGGGCCAGGCCGAAGTCGGTGACCTTGGGGACGCCCCCGGCCGTCACCAGCACGTTCGACGGCTTCAGGTCGCGGTGGACGATCCCCCGCGCGTGGGCGTACGCCACCGCGTCGACGACCGACGCCAGCAGGGCGGCGCAGGCGCGGGGCGACGAGGCGCATCCGCGCGTGTAGGCGTCCATGGCGACGCCGTCGATGAATTCCATCACCAGGTAGGGCTCGCCGCGCTCCGTCGTGCCGCCGTCGAGCAGGCGGACGATGTGGGGATGCTCCAGGTCGGCCAGCGACTGCCGCTCGGCGTCGAACCGGTGCGTCGAGACGTGGGACAGGGCCCGGGCCACGAGCTTCAGGGCCACGCGCTGCCTGTAGGGCTCGTCGCGACGCGCCCGGTAGACGACGCCCATCCCGCCGCGGCCGACCTCCGCCTCCAGCTCGTAGGGACCGATCCGCGTCCCCGGGGGGAACGTCGCCGCCTCGTCGTCGGGCTCCGTCGGGAGGCCCGTGGAGACGGGGGCGTCCGGGCCGGGTTCGGTGGTCGGCGGCGCGAGGGTGGCGAGGAACCCCTCGGCCTCGGCCGCATCGTGCTGGTCGAGCAGCGAGGCCACCTCGGCGAGCATCGCCGGGTCGCGGCCGAGGCGCTCGGCCAGCTCCGCCGGCCGGCGCCCGGGGGCGAGGTCCAGGAGGTCCTGGAAGATCTGGATGCTCAACCGAAGCCGCGACGGATTCATGGCGTCCGCTCGATCTTCGTCAAGGCTTCGCCGGTCAGGAGCCGCCCGACAGCTCGCGCCGCAGCCAGGCCCGGGCGTAGCTCAGGTCCTGCTCCACGGCCCGCTTCGACAGGCCCAGCTTCGCCGCCGCCTCGGCGGCCGTCATCCGCTCGAAGTAGCAGAGCCGGACGGCCTCGGCCTGCCGCGCGGCGAACGCGCCCAGCCGCGCGACGGCCTCGCTGAGGTCGTGGGCCTCGGCCCCGCGACGGGCGCAGTCGACGGCCTCGGCCGCCGCGTCGAGCGGGACCCGCCGGAGCGCCCCGCCCCGCTTGTGCCGCATCCGGGCGCGGAACCGGTCGATGAGGATCCTGCGCATGGCCCGGACCCCGGCCCGGTAGACGTAGCGAGGGTCGGGATGCCGCCGCACCCGGGCGTCCCGCAGCAGCCGCACCGCGGCCTCGCCCACGAGGTCCGACGGCCCCAGCGACCCCCCCGCGACCAGCAGGCCGCGGGCCTTCCGTCGCAGCCCCGTCAGGACGGCGACGAGCGACTCCGGCCCCGTCGAGCCCCACCCCGAATCCGCGTCCGAACCGCCTTCGAGTCCTCTCGACATCGAGACAACCCCCCCGGACTTCATCGTCTCGGAATTTTCTGCGGCGTTCCCCCCTCATCGACGCAGATGGGGGTGAAGCGCCGGCAGGAAGCTCATGAAACACGGCGTGCAAACAGCATATCAGGTCGGTCGAGGCAATTCAGCAACATTTCGGGCGAATCCCGCGCCCGCCCGCGGGGTTGAAAAGGAGAGGCCTGTGCAGCACGGCGTCAATCGATTCGGCATGCGATTCGGGGCGGGCCTGCTCGCGACCCTGGGCGTCCTGTTCGCGCCCGCGGGGCGCGCGGCGGCCGACGAGATCTACTGGGTCGGCTACCAGTACGGCGCGCCCGGGGATGGGGACGGCGGCTGGCGGACCTCGGCTTCGTGGTTCCACGGCGACCAGTGGCTCAACTACAACGTGCCCGGCCCCGACGACGCGGCCGTCTTCGACGAATCGGTCGACCCGCAGGACAACGGCATGCCGCGGACCGTCCTGTTCCGCGACTACACCGTGACGGCCGACCCGCCGGGCGTCCCGAGCCCGATCCCCGTGCCGGGCGGCGCCGCTTCGGTGAAGTCACTGGACGTCCGCCAGGGCGCTTTCACCTTCGACTTCGCCACCGGGACGGGGCCCCAGGGGAGCCTCGCCGTCGGCGAATCCTTCACCGTGGGCCGTGCCAAGCCGGACGGCGGCGACGTGTCGGCGAGCCTGGTCGTCACCGGCGGGCGGCTCTCGCAGTCGGAATCGCAAAACTGGGCGGGCGGTGTCGTCGGCGAGGGCCTTCACGCCACGGGCCGCCTCGTCGCCGACGGCGCCGGGGCGCAGATCTCCCTCGCGAGGGATCTCTGGGTCGGCAACGGCGGCGGGACGGGGTATGTCGAGGCCCTCGGCGGCGGAGTGATTCAGGCCCGGTCGATCGTCAGCGGCCCCTACGGCGGCCCTTCCGGCGAGCTGACCACGGCATACCTGCGCGCGGACGGCGCAGGTTCGCAGATTATCGGCTTCTCGGGCCTGAACAACGGCGGCCTGACGGTCACCAACGGCGGGTACGTCAACTCCCAGCAAGGCGACGGCACGTATCCCTTCACCTTCCTCGGCACCATCGACGGCGGCCGCGCGACGGCGCTGGTCGACGGCCCCGGTTCGCGATGGGATCACATGGCCGCCCTCTGGGTGGGCGGAGTCTACCACACCAACACGTCGGCTCGCGGCGAGTTGACGATCCGCAACGGCGGCGAGGTCGAGAGCGGATTCGTCGTCGTCGGCGACCGCTACGCCACGGGTAGCGTCGACGTTCAGGGCGCCGGCTCCACTCTCCGGAGCGGCGACATGTTCGTCGGCATCGGGAAGGGGACCGGATCGCTGTCCGCCTCCGGCGGCGGCGAGATCGAGGGCGCCGGCATCTACGTCGGATCCGGCCTCGGCTCGGGCGCCATCTCCGCCTCCGATGGGGGCGAGATCCACGGCGTGGCCGTCGTCCTGGGCAACGACGGCGATTCGACCGGCGCCGCGGACGTCCGGAGCGGGGGCCGGCTCGTCAGCGACCATGAGTTGGTCGTGGGCCAGGCCGGGGGCGGGACGATGCTGGTCAAGGACGCGGGAGTCGTGCAGAGCGATGAAGGGATCATCGCCCGGCTCTCCGGTTCCTCGGGGACCGCGACGATCCAGGGCGAGGGCTCGCGGTGGGACGTGGGCTCGAACCTCTCCCTGGGCGGGCACGCGGCCTCGGGCTCGGGCGGGGAGGGCCTCCTCACCGTGCAGGACGGCGGCCTCGTGACCGTGGGGGCGAGGCTCGACGCGTGGGACCAGGGGACCATCGAAGTCCTCAAGAACGGCCGCCTGCTCATCGGCTCGGGCGACGCCGAGGCCGTCTCGCCCGGCACGCTCGAGGTCGGCTACGGCGGCGTGCTCGCCGGCACGGGCACGATCCTCGGCGACGTCGTGAACGCCGGCGGCGTGATCGCGCCGGGCCATTCGCCGGGCCTGCTCTCCATCGACGGCGGCCTCTTCCTGGGCGCGGCGGGGACGCTGCACCTGGAGATCGGCGGGGCCTCCCCGGGGATGTACGACACGCTCTCGGCGACGGGCCGGGTCTCGCTGGGCGGCCTGCTGATCCTCGACTTCCTCGACGGCTACACGCCGGACGACGGCCTGACCCTGAGCCTGATCACGGCCGGCACCGGCTTCTCGGGCTCGTTCCGCGAGATCCAGACGAGGAACTACGGCTCGGGGCCGATCCAGGCGGAGTTCGCGGGCGGCGTCTTCTCCGTCCGGTTCGGCCCGGCCGCCGCCGTCCCCGAGCCGGCCGGCGTCCTCCTCGGGCTCATCGGCCTCGCCTGCGTCCCCCTGGTCGGGGCGATCGGCCGTCCGCGGCGAGGCGCCTCCGCTTCGCCGTCGCCGACGAGCCCCGACGCCGCGTCCGGGGCGGGCACGAACGTTTCGTCATCGCGTCCTCATGGGGTCCGGAAGTCATGAATCGGCTCCTCTCGATCATCGTTGCGGGCCTCGTGCTGATCGCCCCCCGGGCCTCGGCGGACGTCGTCTCGACGTTCGACCTGGGCGACGAGGGCTGGGACGTCGTCGATCTGGGCGAACTCGGGAGCGATCCTCCCCTGCTGCTCGCCCGCGAGGCGACGTATCGGTCGACCGGCGGCGTTTCGGGGGGATACATCGAGGCCGAAGACGACGACGGGTCGTGGTGGTTCTTCTCGGCCCCGGAGAAATTCCTGGGCGACCTCTCGGGCTTTTTCGGCGGCTCGATTTCCCTCGCGTTGTCCGCGATCGCCGACGACGGGATCGACTACCCCGTGGCGGTCCTGGTCGGCGACGGCGTGGCGCTGTACGCCGTCGGCCCGCCCCCCGGCCTGGCGTGGACGTCCTACACCATCGCCCTGGACCCTTCCGCCTGGAGGATCGACGGCTATCTCGACGACGTGCACCCCACGACCGACCAGTTCCGGGCCGTCCTGGCGAACGTGACGGCCATGTACATCGACGGCGATTGGCTGACTGGCCCGGACAGGACGGGGCTGGACGACGTCCGCCTGAGCGCCGTCCCCGAACCGAGCAGCGTCGTCGCCCTGGCGCTGGGGATGTCCGGGCTGGCGGGCTGCCGTTTACGTCGCGCCCGGCGACGGCGACCGACTCGCGCCGGAATGCCGAGAAACCGCCGGGCCTCGCGCGCCGGCGGAGAATCCTGAGACCCACCTACGAGGAAGTCCTCATGAAGAACCGCGTTGGATCCGCCTCCCGCGTCAGGCCGCTGATGCTGGCCCTCCTGGCCCTGGGCCTCGCGCCGGACGCCCTCAAGGCCGACGTGCTGCTCGACCTGTCTTTCAATGGATCGCTCCAGGGCGCCCGGGGGGAGAGACCGGTCACGGCGACGGGGGTTTCGTTCGTCCCGGGCGTCGGCGGCGGCGCCGCCCGGTTCGACGACGGGAATCAGCTGACCTACGAGGCCGCGGGCAACATCGACCCCTTCGTCGGCACGCTGGAGTTCGTCCTGAGGCCGGACTGGAACGGCGACGACGGCCGGAACCACGTCTTCCTGACGTGGGGCGGGAGCGGGGGGATGGTCTTCGCCAAGGACGCCGCCAACAACCTCCGCGGGATCTTCAACCGCTACGGCGAGAACGGCGACCCGGAGACCGGCGTCCCCGGCGTCATCAACGTCTCCGACTGGAAGGCGGGCGCGAGCATCTACCTCGTCTACACCTGGGACGACGCGGCCAAGCAGCTGGGCCTTTACATCAACGGCCGGTTGATGTCGTCGGGCGCCTTCTCCTTCGACTTGCCGGCGATCGCGGAGCCTCTCATCCAGATCGGCGGGAACGACTTCCAGCCCGGGAACCTCGGCGGTTCGCTGGACGAGCTGCGCATCAGCGACGTCGCGCTGACCGCCGCCGAGGTGGAAGCTCGATATGCCGCCTTGACCGCCGTCCCCGAGCCGTCGAGCGTGGTCCTCGGCCTGTGCGGCCTGGGGATCCTTGGAGCTTGGACCGTCTCGGCCCGACGGCGTCGCGGATGAGGGACGTCCCGTAACGACGAAGGGGCGGCCCGTCCGCGAAGGATCGCGGCGGGCCGCCCCGTTGGGTCGGTACTGGGCGTCAGCCCTGGATCAGGACGTTGTCGCCCGTGCCGCCGTCGAGGACGTCGGCGCCGGGGCCGCCGATCAGGACGTCGTCGCCGTCGCCGCCGAGGAGGCTGTCATTCCCATCTCCGCCGATGAGGACGTCGTCGCCCGTGCCGCCGTCGGCGGTCAGGCGCGGGCCGCTCCCGGCCAGGCCGCTCGCCTCGACCACGTCGGAGCCCGCCAGGGCGTTGACGATCAGCCGGTCGTTGGCCGCCTCGGCGCCGGTGATGTTGATCGCGGCCGACAGGCCGAGGACCTGGGCCCCCAGGGCGTCGCCCGCGACCTGGATGACGTCGTCGCCGTTGGTGCCGTTGACGGTCACCGTGTCGGCCGAGCCGTCGCCCGCCGTCCCGCCGATGGCGCCGGCGAGGTTCAGGTTCACTTCGGTCACGTCCGTGCCCGAGAGGTCGTTGACGACGATGTTGTCCGCGCCTCCCAGGGCGTTGAAGGTGATCGCCTCGGTGTCGTTCAGGTCCATCGTCACGTTGGCCACGTTGCGGAAGAAGCGGACGCGGCCGCCGTTGGCCGAGACGTCGATGTTCTCGGCGATGTTGGCGCCGTTGAAGAGCATGGTGTCGAATCCCGCCTGGCCCTCGATCGTGTCGTTGTCGTCGCCGGGGTTCCAGACGAAGGTGTCGTCGCCCTGGCCCATGAGGGCCACGTCGTCGCCGTCGCCGCCGTTGATCAGGTCGTCGCCCTCGCTGCCGAGCATGAGATCCACGCCTAGGCCGCCGTTGATCGTGAGGGCGATGCCGTCGGCCTCGAGCGACGAGGCGTTGATCGTGTCGGCGCCGCCCAGGCCGTTCAGCGTCAGGCGGTCGTTCGCCTGCTCCTGGTGGAAGATGTTGACGACCGTGTGGAGCCCGAAGACGTTGATCCCGCCGGCGTCGCCCGCGGCCCCGAACGCGTCGGCCCCCTGGGTGCCGTTGACCGTGACCGTGTCGGCCGCCCCGTCGCCCCCGCCGCCGGGCCCGCGGAGGTCGACGTCGAGGCGCGTCAGGTCGGTGCCGGTGAGGTCGCCCACCACGACGTTGTCGGCCCCGCCGAGGGCGCGGAACTCGATCCGCTCGACGTCGTCGAGGTCCATGACGATGTTGGCGACGTCGCGGAAGAAGCGGACGCGGCCGCCGTTGGCCGAGACGTCGATGTTCTCGGCGATGTTGGCGCCGAAGAAGAGCATCGAGTCGGCGCCGCCCTGGCCCTCGACGGTGTCGCTGCCGTCGCCCGGATCCCACTGGAAGACGTCGTTCCCGGCGCCCATGAAGGCGACGTCGTCGCCCTGCTGGCCGTCGATGAAGTCGTCGTCGTCGCCCCCCAGGAGTCTGTCCGCGCCGCGGCTGCCCAGGATCGTGTCGTTCCCCGCGCCGCCGTCGATCGCCAACTGGACGACGCCGGCGGGGAGCGTGGAGGCCGTCACGCCGTCGTTGCCGCCCCGGGCGTTCACCGCGAGCGAATCGTTCGCCCCTTCGGAATTGGAGACGTTCACGAGGACCGGCAGGCCGACCACCGCGTAGGAGCTCCCCGCGCCGAAGACGTCGATGACGTCGTCGCCGTTGGTGCCTTCGACGGTCACCGAGTCGGCCGCGCCGTCGCCGGTCGTCCCGTTGAGCGTGCCGGCCTGGTTGACGTTGATCTCGGTCAGGTCGGTGCCGCTGAGGTCGTGGACGGTGGTCGAGTCGGCGCCGCCCAGGGTGTTGAGGTCGATCCCCTCGACGTCGTCGAGGTCCATGACGATGTTGGCCACGTTCCGGGTGAACCGCACCCGGCCGCCGTTCGCCGAGACGTCGAAGACCTCGTTGACGTTGGCGCCGTTGAAGAGCATCGAGTCCGTGCCGGCCTGGCCCTCGACGGTGTCGCTGCCGTCGCCCGGATCCCACTGGAAGACGTCGTTCCCGGCGCCCATGAGCGCGGTGTCGTTGCCGCGATTGCCGTCGATGAAGTCGTCGCCGTCGCCGCCGAAGATGAAGTCGGCGCCGTCGCCGCCCAGGATCGTGTCGTTCCCGGTGCCGCCGTCGATCGTGAGCTGGATCAGGGCGGCCAGGCCGTTGCTCCCCGTGATCGCGTCGTCGCCGCCGTTGGCGTTGACGACGAGCTTCTCGCTGGTGCCGACGTCGATCGAGAACGGGGCCGGGTTGACGCGGTCGAAGCGGACGCGGGTCCCGTTGGGGGTGATGGTGAAGGCCTCGGCGCCGTTGCCGCCGTTGACCTCGACGGTGTCGACGCCGGCTCCGCCCTCGTTCAGGTCCGTGTCGTCGCCCGGGTTCCAGATCATCCGGTCGTCGCCGCCCTCGCCGAAGACCTGGTCGTCGGCGTCGCCGCCGGTGAGCGTGTCGTTGCCGACGCCGCCGAAGAGGAAGTCGACGCCCCCCTTGCCCAGCAGCGTGTCGTTTCCGTCCTGGCCGAAGAGCAGGTCGGCGCCCGAGCCGCCGGTGAGCGTGTCATTGCCGGCTCCGCCGAAGAGGTTGGCCTTGGGGAGGGCGCCGTTGGCCTCGTTGAGCGTGATCACGTCGTTGCCGCCCAGGCCGAAGGCCGAGATCGACGTCGTGTTGAGGACGGTCGGGACGCCGCCCAGGATCGCGACGGCGCCGCCGTTGATCTGGATCGCGCCGGCGGCCGTGCGGCCGATCGTGATCGTGTTGTTCAGCGAGTCGCCGAAGATGCTCAACGCGCCGGCGCCGAACACGGCCGAGACCGTCGGCGTGATGCGGTCGTCGAGCCGTTCGAGGCCGAGCGTGATGCGGGGGGCCGGCCGTCGCGGCCGACGACGGAGGCTGCGAAACAGGTTGTCGAGGCGACGGTCGAACATCATGCGTCTCCTGCCCTGGTGTGAGGACTGAATGCCTGGCTGGCTGCCTGCCTGGATGTCGTCCGAGCGTCGACGAAGAAGGGAGGCCGCGTCGGGCCTCGTCGCGATGGTGGGCCTCGCCGAATCGCTCGCTGGAAGACGACCTGCGCACGACCGTGTGACGGAGACAGGATTCGTTGAATTTCTTCCGGACGAGATTTAGGGGGCGTCCGCCGGGGCGACGGCGGGGGGGGCGGAGGAGGGCGACGCGTTCCAGACCTTGACGACGGCGTCGCGGCCGGCGGAGGCCAGCAGGCGACCGCCGTCGCCGAAGGCCAGGTCGTAGATGCGGTCGGCGTGGGCCGGCAGGGTCAGGACCTCGTGGCCCGTCTCGACGTCCCAGAAGGTCATCCGGCCGATGTTGTCGGCGGCGACGACGCGTTTGCCGTCGGGGGTGAAGGCGACCGCCCAGACGAGCAGGCCCCGGATCGTGAAGGCGTGGCGGCGCTCGCCGGTGCGGGCGTCCCAGATCCCGATGGTGTTGTCCCAGCTCGCGGTGGCGAGGCTGAGGCCGTCGGGGCTGAAGGCCGCGTCGGCGACCCCCTGGCGATGGCCGCGGAGCTTCAGGACCTCGCGGCCGGTCTCCAGGTCCCAGACCGTCGCCGTCCCGGGCGCGTAGACGCGCTTGACGTCGCCCGTCGTCGCGGCCAGGCGGCGGCCGTCGGGGCTGATCGTCAACGCGGTGATCGCCAGCGGGGCGGCGGGGGACAGCGGCTTGCGGGCGGTCCCGGACTCGGCGTCCCAGATCCGGACGACGCCCGCGAGGTCGCCGGCGGCCAGGGTGCGGGAGTCGGGGCCGAACGCCACGGCGGTCACGGCGGCCCTGCCGGCCTCGAGCGCGTGCAGCCGAAGGCCGGTCGCCGGGTCCCAGACCTCGACGAGCCCGGGGCCCTCGCGGGCCCCCGCGGCGAGCCGGGCGCCGTCGGGGCTGAACGCCGCCGAGGCGTGCGAGCCGGCGCGGGCGTCGAGCTCGGGGCCGGGCCGGCCCGTCGCCAGGTCCCGGAGCTGGACGGCGCAGACCTCGTCGGCGGCCGCCAGCCATCGGCCCTTCGGGTCGACCGCCACGTCGCTGACGGGCGAGGCGAAGTCCACGATCGCGAGGGCGTCCTGGCCGTGCTCGGCGTCCCAGATCCGGACCAGGCCGTCGTACCCGGCCGACCCCAGCAGGCGTCCGTCGTCGCTGAAGGCGACGCCCGTCGCCTCGCGGTCGTGGCCCCGGTAGGTCGCCGTCTTTCGGCCGGTCGCGGCGTCCCAGACGGTGACCGCCCAGCTCCGGCCGGCGGCGGCGATCCGGCGGCCGTCCGGGCTCCAGGCGACCCCCAGGAACCGCTCGCCGGGGTCGCGGAAGGTCCCGAGCGCGGCCCCGGTCGCGGCGTCCCAGGTGCGCAGGGTGCCGTCCAGGCCGGCCGAGACGATCCGCCGGCCGCCTAGGTCGTAGGCGACCCCCATGACGACGCCTTCGTGACCCGCCAGGTCGAACAGCAGCTCCCCGGTCGCCGGATCCCAGACCTTCACCAGGCCGTCGGCGCCGGCCGAGGCCAGGCGTCCGCCGTCGGGCGAGAAGGCCGCCTGGTGGACCGAGCCGACGTGGCCCTCGAGGCTGCGGATCGCCCGGCCCGTGCGCGCGTCCCAGAGCGTCAGGTCGCCGGCCTCTTCGGCGCGCTCGACGGTCTCCCAGAAGACCCCGGCGCACGAGGCGAGCGTCGTCCCGTCGGGGCTCCAGGCGACCGCCAGGGCGTCGCGGCCGCGGGCGATCGGCATCGCGGCGATCTCCCGGCCGGTGGCGACCTCGTAGAGCCGGATCGTCCGCCCGCCGCCGGCCGACGCGATCACGACGCCATCGGGGCGGAAGGCCAGGCCGTAGACCCCCTCGGGACGGCCGAAGATCGTCCGGATCCGGCGGCCCGCGGGGACCTCCCAGAGCAGGACGTCGCCGTGCGGGCCGGCGGTCGCCGCCGTCGCGCCGTCGGGGCTGAACGCCAGGGCGTCGGGCTGCTCGCCGCCGTTCGCCCTGAGGGTCGCCAGGGCGGCGTTGCAGAGCCGCTTGAGATAGTGCCACTCCCAGCTGCGGAACTCCGCCCGGGTGTCGTCGAGCAGCGTCTCGGCGCGGCCGACGTCGTTGCCCGACCAGGCGCGCTCGGCCAGGGCGATCCGCTGGAAGTAGGTCAGCCGCTGCGAGTCGTAGAGCGACCGCGAGACCCGGACGTTGCCGACCGCCAGGATCGTCAGGGCCGCGATCGCCGCGAGCGCGGCCGAGGCGGCCAGCGCGGCCACCGCCGGGTTCCGCCGGGCCCACTTCGCCAGCCGCTCGTGAGGGGCGCTGCGGCGGGCGCGGATGGGCTCGTGGCGCAGCCAGCGGCCGAGGTCCTCGGCGAGCCGGCCGGCCGTCGCGTAGCGGTCCTCGGGGTCCGGGGCGATCGCCGTCTGGACGATCGTCGCCAGGTCGCGGGGCAGGGTCGGCAGGACGCGGCGGATGGGCTCGGGCTCCTCCTGGGTGATCTGGTGGATCAGGTACTGCCGGTCGGCGGCCTCGAACGCCGGCCGCAGCGCCAGCATCTCGTAGAGCGTCAGGCCCAGCGAGTAGACGTCGGACCGGACGTCGCAGCGGCCCCGGAACCGCTCGGGCGCCATGTAGCGGAGCGTGCCGACGATGTCGCCGGTGCCCGTCAGGTCCTCGCCGTCGACGGCCTTGACCAGGCCGAAGTCGGTCACCCAGACCTTGCCGTTCTCGTCCAGCAGGAGGTTCGAGGGCTTGATGTCGCGATGCAGCATCCGCTGGTCGTGGGCGTACTGCAGCGCTTCGGCGGCGTGGACGACGATCTCGGCCACGGCGCGGCGGTAGCCGGCGTCGGGCGCGTCCACGGGCGTCGCCGAGTCGACGCGGCCAGGCGTCGGCGAGGGGGAGGGCGACCCCCCCGCGAGGACGCCCCGCCGCCCGCCGCCCGCGGACGGCCGCGTCTCGCCGTCGAGCTGGGTCCAGGCCGCCGCCCGCGTCAGCTCGTGGTCGTGTTCCGACGTCGGGGCCGGGCTCTTGAGCCGCCGCACGTCGTCGAGCACGCGGTCGAGGCCGTGCCCGCTGATGAACTGCATGGCGTAGTAGTGCCGGCCCTCGTGCTCGCCCACGCCGAAGATCGGCACGATGTCCGGGTGCTGCAGCCGCGCCGCCGACTTCGCCTCGCGGAGGAACCGCTGGACCTGATGCGGGCTCGCCCGCAGCCAGGGTGCCAGGACCTTGAGCGCCACCCGGCGGCCGAGCGAGACCTGCTCGGCCTCGTAGACCACCCCCATCCCGCCCCGGCCGACCTCGCGGAGCAGGCGATAGTCGCCCAGGCGGTCGAGCCGCTCCTCGTCGCCGGGCCCGGCCTCGGGACCCTCGCCCTGCTCGCCGAGGTCGGGCTTGAGCGCCTCGACCGCGATCAGGGCCGAGAGCAGGTCGCGCAGCTCCTCGCGACGGCCGGGGAGGCGGTCGAGGAACTCGTCGACGGACGGCCGCTCGCCCCGCCGGCGACGGTCGAGGAACTCGTCGGCCAGCGCGGCGAGCGGGTCGCATTCCTCGCTGGGATCGACCACGCTTGGGACTCCCTCCGTCGTCCGGCCGACGGCTCAGCCCGCCCCGCCGTCGACCGTGTCGGCGAGGCCCGGGGTGTTCGCGAGGACCACCTTGAGCTTCAACATCGCGCGGACGTAGCGCTTGCTCGCCGCGGCCTTGGACAGGCCCAGTACGCTCGCCGCCTCGTCGTTGGACAGCTCTTCGAAATGTCGCAGGACGATCACCTCGCGGTCGACCGGGTCCATCGCGTCGAGCGTCGCCTCGAGCTGCACCCGGCGCTCGGCCCGGACGGCCGCGCGGCTCGCCGACGTGACCCGCCCCAGGAGCTGCGCCGCGATCGACGCCGAGTCGGCCCGGGGCTCGCCGCCGCGGTGCAGCGAGACCTCGCGGCCGGCGTCGCGCGCCGCCGCGTCGAGGTGGGTCCGATGGATCCGGATCAGCCGCTCGACCACGACCAGGCGGACCCAGAGGAAGAACGGCAGCGACGGCTTGCTGGCGTAGGCCGGCAGCTTCTTCGCCAGGTCGAGGTACGCCTCCTGGAGCACGTCGGACGGGTCGACGCGACGTTGCAGCCGCCGGTCCAGCCGCAGCCGAACCAGCCGCTTCAGCCGCTCGCGATGCGCCCCGAACAGCTCCCCGAGCGCCTCCTCGTCGCCTTCGCCGACGCGCCGGATCAGCTCGTCGGCGCTCGTGGACTCGTCGCCCATGAAACCCCTCTGATCCTTACCGCGACCCATGCGGACCTCCGACGCGCGTTCATCCTAATCCTGCATGCCGTGCGGCGTCCAGGAGCGCGACGAATGAAACCGATGTCAATGGATACGAGCATGAATGCCTGGTGGGGCGGACGTTCGAATGCGCAAGGAACGTTCGGGACCGACGCACCACACCCCGAGCGTGGCTCGCGACGAACGAGGATGCCGCCTTCCCACGGCCCGAGCGGCCGCGTCCCAGAATCGGGATGCGCGCGATGGCGGGTGGAAGATCGCGAAGGTGGATCGCGACGGAGCCGACCCGGCGGATCGGCCCGGCGAGCTCGGAACGACCCCGCGAGATCCCCTCGCTGACGCGGTCGCGACGCGTCAGGACGCCTTCTTGCCTTTGCGCTTGCCCTTGTCCTTGCCGAAGATCCGCTCGGCGGCTTCCTTCACCTGCTCGGGGTCGAGGGCCGACGGCGCGGCGACCTGGGGCTCGGCCGGCAGGAACGGGATGTCGACGAGGGTCGGGATCGGGTCGTTGGTGACGACCAGCTCGGGGGCCCCGTCGGGGTGCGCGCCCTTCCAGATCTGGCCCAGCGCCGAGATGTCTTCCTGGCTGAAGCTGTACATCGTGTTGTACAAGCCCTGCTCGACGTACTTCCGGGCCTCGGGGAAGGCGTCGGTGCTCAGCTCGGGGATCGGGAAGAGTTTCGCCACCTCGACGCCGCCGGAGAGCGCCTCCAGGGCCTTGGCGTAGGCGATGACGTGCGTGCTGCCGCGCACCAGCAGGAAGGCCGTCAACTCGCGGACCGTCGGGTCGCTGGTCGTCTCGTAGACCTTGAGCTTCGTCGCCCGGGCGTTCAGCTCCAGGAAGAAGTTGTGCACCAGGTCGAGTTTCAGGCTGCCGCTGGAATGGACGTAGCTGCCGTTCCAGAAGTGGCCCATCGAGTCCATCGGCAGGGCGTTCTGGCCGGCCGCGAAGAAGTGGTAGGTGTTGCGGAACCCCGGGACGTCGGCCAGGGGGGCGGCCGCCGGGTCGTGGCCGCGCGGGACCGTCCCCGTGAGCAGCAGGTTGATGGCGCTCGCCACCAGCTCGACGTGGCCCCACTCCTCGGCCGCGATGTTGGAGACCAGCTTGTAGAACGGCTGGTAGTTCTCGCGATCGCGGAAGTTGATCGTCTGGAAGAAGTAGTTCATCAGGGTGGACATCTCGCCCGCCTTGCCGCCCATCAATTCCTGGACGGCCGCCGCCGCGTCGGCGGACGGATGCTTCGGCTTGGGAAGCGCGGTCAGCAGCTTGTCGACTCGGAAGATCATCGGGAGGTTCCTGGGGCGTGGTCGGGGCTTTCGTGGGGGGATTGGATCCACAAACCTAAGCAAAGCCTGCGCCCCCCGGGACTTTGGGATGCGGGCCGGCGAATTCGCTTCTCGCGGCATGCTTGAAAGGGCGCAGCGATCGCCGGGGAGCCGGGTCAACGACGGGTCATATGGGAATTCCTCGGAATGCGAATCGGCGGCGCCCGGATTGCCTGTTCGATCGTCGGCCGCTGCAGGATGGCGGCCTCGGATGGCTGAGATTCGCAACTACGGAGAACGACCGATGGCGACGCAGACCAGGCGAAAGACCGACGACGAAGAGACCAACGACGACTCCGGTCGTCAGCACGATAGCCGGGGACGATTCACGTCCGGCGAAGAGGGCGGCCGCGGGGCCAACGGCTCGAACTCGGGCCGATCCCAGGGCAACGGCGCTCGAGCCCAGTCCGCGACCACGCGGGAGCGGGACGAGCGGGGCCGATTCGAGTCCGACGACGAGGATGACGACGACGACAAGGAAGGCGGGCGCGGCCGCTCCGAGCGAGGGGCCGGCGACAACCGCTCGCGTTCCGAGGGCGACGATCGGCAGGGCCAAGCCCAAAGCCGCCGAGGCTCGTCGAGCGGCCGGGGCGGGGTCATCAGCCGCGCGATCCGCGTCCTCGACGAGATCGAGACGCGCCTCCACGAGCTTCGCGAGGAGCTGCAGGAGGAAGGCGGCGGCTCATCGTCGGGAAGCCGGAGCAGCGGCCGATCCTCGCGCCGCGACGACGATGACGACGACTCGTCGGGCGGCGGCCGCGGCCGCGTCCTCCACCCGGAGAGCGACCGTCGCCTGAAGCAAAACCGCGACGATTGACGCGCCGGAGAAGCGCTTCACCGATCTCGCCGGGGGGCGGGGCGATCAGGTCGCCCCGCCCCCGCTTTTTTCGAACCCGACGGCGTCCCGAAAGTTGGATTTGTCATGGATTGATCCGCGCGAAACATTTGGTATGGTTCATTGGTTATTTTTCATGATCTCGCTCGAATCCGTCGTCGCGGGGGCCCAACCTCATGGCCGTGAAGCTGACGTGCCCGACCTGCGGGAAGGTCCTGACCCCCAGCGTCGACGTGTCCGGCAAGAAGGTGCGCTGCGGCGGCTGCGGCGAGACGTTCCGCGTCCCCGCGACGGCCGCGGCCACCACGCCAGCCGAGCCGTCGGCGCCCCCGAAGGCGGCGCGTCCCCCGCAGCCGAAGCCGCCGGCGGCGCCCCGCGAGGAGCCCGTCGCGCCACGGCCGAAGCCGGATTCGGAGTTCGAGCTGGCGGCGGTCCCCGAGGAGGTCTTGCCGCCGCGTCCGAGGCCGACCCCCAGGCCGAAGGTGGAGCCGACGCCCGAGCCGGAGAGCGAGGGGCCGAACTGGAAGAAGATCGCCGGCTCGTCCCTCGCGGGGCTGCTCGCCGTCTACATGATCTACGTGGGCGTGGCTTCGACCTACAAGATTTATAAGAGGTCGAACCGGGATGGGGACTCCGCGACCAACCTCGCGCCGGAATACGGGTCCAGGAGCGACCAGTCGCCGGAACTCCCCTACACCTCGCCCGACGGGGCCTATCGGGTCGGCTTCCCGGAGACGCCGAATACGACCGAGACCACGCAGGAGACGCCCGTTGGGCCCCAGAAGCTCAGTACGGCGATGCTCGCCAAGGGTCGCATCACCCGGGCCGTCTCCTGGTCGCAGTTCCCCCCTCAGCTGCTGGAACAGCATGGGCGGAATCCTCATGCCGCCGACGCCATCCTCGATGGGGGCCTCAAGTCGGCGGCGTCGATGGGTTGGACGGTGCTCAAGCAAGAGCCGATCGCACTGGGGCCGCACACCGGCCGGGAGGTCCAGATCCGCGTCGACGCGACGGACGGCGGCGGGCCGGGGCTGGGCCTGATCCGATTCTTCCTGATCGGCGACCGCCTGTACCAGGTATTGATGATCGGGCCCGAAGGGACGGTCAAGCCCGAAGAACAGCGGGCGTTCGTGGGATCTTTCCAGCTTATCAGCCCGGTACCCGTGCTGGTCTCCCGGGAATCCGCAGGCCCGGTCGGGGGGTCGGGCCCGAAAGGTCCTGGCGCGGCTTACGAATCGCCCGACGGGGCCTACAAGGTCGCCTTCCCGGAGCCTCCGAAGACGAACGAGTGGCCGCAGAAGTCGATCGTGGGCGACGTGACCCTGCACACGGCGACGTTCGACAAGGGTGGAATCGCTCGGATGGTCGCCTGGGCGCAGTTCCCCGAGCAGGCCCTGCGCGAGAAGCGGCTCTCGGAGCTCCTCGATCAGGCCGTCCAATTCGGGGGGCCGGTCTCAAGGCGCCAGGAGAACGTGAATGCGATCGAGATGGGGCGGCATCCCGGCCGAGAGATCGAATTCCAGGACCTGCCTTACGCGGGGGCCATCCGCGTCCTCATCGCCGGCGATCGGCTCTACCACATTCGGATGACGGGCCGGGCGTCGGACATGGGCCCCGACGACGCGAAGGCCTTCGTGCGGTCGTTCGAGCTGGTCAAGGACTTCCCCGCGATCGTCTCCCATGACCCGGGCCGGTCTGCGGCCGAGATCGTGGCGGCCGCTCCGCCGACGTCTCCCGCCGCGCGGCCCGCTCGAATCCCGCCGAGGCCCCGGGACGACTCGGCGCCGCCGGCCCGATCGGCGGGCGGCGCGAGCGTCGCGGAGTTCGTCTTCGTGGACGACGACAAGGATAAGGTCGGCGAAAATGGAGGCGAGGCCGGCCGGCCCAACGGCCGGAACGACCTGCAATTCCGGGTCGCGCTCGAACTGCCGCCCGACGCGACGGTCGACGAGCTGAGCGTGTCCAGCAGCGACGGGAACCATCGCTGGGTCACGCAGCCCAACGACCGATTCTGGTTCCTGGGCGTCGAGCGGGCCGGCACGCCGGCGATCTCCGGCTACGTCGACAAGGTCGGGACGTTCTCGGGCTCGCAGGCGTTCGACCTGTTCGCCCAGGGCGACCTCGGGCCGGGCGCGGTCTTCGTCTTCCAGGCGGCGCTGACGATCGGCGGGCAGCCGGTCGAGATCGGCGCGGAGTGCACGCGGCCCAGGCCCGAGTCGAAGTCCGGCGCGGTTGCGGCGGGGACGTCCAGCGGCGGGGCCTCGCTCGTTTCCGTGCGGTGGCTGAGCGACGTCGAGGACCGGGTCGGCGCGAACGGCCAGGACGCCGGCAAGTCCAACGGCGAGACCGACCAGCGCCTGAAGATCGAGGCCGAGCTTCCCGACCAGACCACGATCGACAACGTGGTCGTCTCGGTTCGGGATTCGATCAACCACTGGGAGTCTCGGCCCAGCGACCGCTTCTGGACCGTGGCCGTCTACCGCGGCGACGACGCGGTCTCGACGGCCCACGTCGAGCCGGTCGGGACGTTCTCGGGCAGGCAGGCGTTCGACCTCTACGTGAACGGCGGCTTCGGGGTGCGGTCGGGCTCGCTATTCGACGTCGAGCTGGAGCTGTCGATCGCCGGCGCGAAGCACGCGGTCAAGGGGACGTGCGAGCGGCCCTGATCGGGTGGCGTCGCGTCACGACCGCAGGACGTCGGTCACGCCGTTGGTCTCGATCCGGCCCTGGAAGCTGACGCCGGCCTGGCCGGCCCGCGCGCGGGACGACCCGCCGGGCTGGTAGCGGATGTCGACGGTCCCCTCGCCGACGGCCCCGCTGAACGTGCCGCCGCTGGAGCCGTTCACGGTCCAGGTGAAGCGCCGGGGTCGGCCGGCGGCGTCGAGCGAGGACGTGTCGCCCTGGAGGTCGAGGACGAGCA
Organism: Paludisphaera mucosa; assembly: GCF_029589435.1. Classification (NCBI taxonomy): domain Bacteria; kingdom Pseudomonadati; phylum Planctomycetota; class Planctomycetia; order Isosphaerales; family Isosphaeraceae; genus Paludisphaera; species Paludisphaera mucosa. The sequence continues at coordinate 119,228 of NZ_JARRAG010000003.1, forward strand.
GGTTCCCCGAGTTGCCGACGTTCTTCACGATCAGGGCGGCGATCCCCGTCGTCGCGCCGGCCGGGTCGACGGGCGTGTAGAGGGCCATCTGCAGGTCGCCGTGGACGAAGGCGCTGGAGCCGCCGCCCCCCTTGAGATAGAACTGCGCCGCCTGGTCGGTGAAGCGCCCGGGTCCGGTCGTGAACGGGCCGGAGAACTTGGCGACGAACTTCTGGCGGGCCAGCTCGCGGGGCGTCGGCGTGCGGGCGTCGAGCGCCGTCGTCGGGCTCGCCGACGAGGAGAGCAGCGAGCCCAGGTCGATCGCCGCGACGGGCCCGCCGAGGAGCGACGGCGCCGTGGGCAGGTCGCGGCCCTCCAGCCGTTCGATCGCGGGGCGGGCGCGTCGGCCGCCGCCCTTCTTGCCATGTCCCATGCCCATCCGCGTGCGGCTCCTTCCTCGGTTCGTCACGGTAAGATCCGGGACCCGACCGCCGTGTTCAGGTCGAGCATGGCCCGGCGGTGGCGGACCAGGCCGTCGCGGTACTGGCGGACGGCGTCGTTGTACTGGCGCTGGGCCTCGAGGTATTCGAGCGCGTCGGCCTCGCCGCCCTGGAAGCGGCGGAAGGCGGCGTCGCGGACCTTGCGCGACGCCGGCAGGACCTCGCCCTCCAGCTCCAGGACGCCGTCGCGGCTGAGCTCGAATTCCCTGACCGCCTCCTCGGCCTCGTTGGCCACCTGCCGCTCGATCTCGGCGAGCTCGATCCGCGTCTGGGAGGCGTTCGACTTCGCCCGCGCGATGTTCCCCTGGTTGCGGTTGTAGAGGGGCAGGGGGACGGTCACGCCGACTGCCCAGGACGTCGGACTCTTGAGCCCGAAGGGCCGGTTGTCCTGGTACGTGTAGGGCTGGGCGAGCACGTAGACGTCCGAGTACCGCTCGGCGTGGGCGAGCTTCACGTCGGCGTCGGCGCGGGTCACCCCCAGGCGGTAAGCGTTCAGGTCGGGCCGCGACGCGAGGGCCGTCTCGATCAGCGACTCCAGCGGCGTCGGCAGCTCGGCGACGTCGCGCAGGGTGGCCTGCACCTGGAGCGACTCCGCGCCGGCGCGGGGGATGTTCAGGACGACGGCGAGAGCCCGGGTCGTGCGGCCGAGGGCCTGGGTCGCCTCGCGGACCTGGAACTGGGCCTGCTCGACCTGGGCGCCGAGGGCGTCGGTGGTCGACTCGGTGATTTGCCCCTTCTCCAGCAGCTCCCGGTTCAGGTTGAGGAGCTTGGTGATCCCCGCGGCGTAGGCCCGGCTGTAGCGGAGCGTCTCCTCGGCCGCGACGACGTCGACGTAGGCGGTGTAGAGGTTGTCGATCTGGAGCCGGACGGCGTCCTGGAACTGGGCCTCGGTGACGCGCTTCGCCTTCACGGCGGCCTCGGTGCGGGCGCGCCGCTTGCGGCTCACGTCGACGGGATAGGTGATGTTGAGGTCGTACTGCGTCGGCCCGCCGGGCCGGTCGCGGCTGAACCGGCCGTAGGGGACGAACTGGGTGTCGGCGTAGAGCGCCGGGTTCGCCCGAAGGCTCGCCGTGAGCACGTCGGCCTGGGCCTGGTCGATCTCGTGCCGGAGGGCCAGCAGGTTCAGGTTCTGCTGCACGAGCCGCTCGATCGCGCCGTCGAGGGTCAGGCCGCCGGGCCGGTCCGCGGCCTGGGGGCCGGCGGGGAGCTCGAGCTCCCCGTAGCGGGGGACGTTCGCCGGCTCGAGCGCCCGGGGCTGGAACCGGGCCGACGGCTCGCGCGACTGGATCGCCGTGGACGGGCTCAGAGCCCCGACGGGGGCGCGGCTCGCCGACGGCCCCAGGCGTCCGCCGATCGGACGATCCTGCTGCGAGCCAGGGGTCGCGTCGAACGCCGAGATCCCGGCCGAGCCGATCGGGGCCCCGAGCCGGCCGCGCGATCCGAGCATGCCCGGCGGCCCCTGGACGTCGACCGTCGGCCCCTGGGCGACGCACGGGCGGCCCGCCGCGAGGAGGGCCAGGGCCCCGGCCGCGAGCAGGGCGCGGGCGGCTCTGATGGTTGGCTTCATGCCCCCGGTGACTCCCGAGACGTCGACGCCGATCCTGCGCCTCGCCGGACGTGCGGCGGGGATGATCCGGCCGCGCCGGTTTGTGGAAGGTATCGGCTTTTGCGGGTCGCGCGGATGAGCGGAAGGGCTCCGGTCGTCCGGATCAGTTCGCCTCCGGGCTCGCGGTGGCGGCCGCTCCGGTGGCGACCGTCTGCAGGTCCTCGTACATCTGGGCCAGGATGAGCGCCCCCACGTTCGCGACCTTCTCGCCCGCCTTGAGGCCGGCGGCGATCACGGCGCGGTCGTCCGTCTCCTGCGCGACCGAGACCGACCGACGTTCGAACCGGCCGGGGTCGTCCGGGGCCTGCACGTAGACGTGCGAGCGGCCGTCGCCGACGACCAGGGCGGTCCGGGGTGCCACCACGTAGCCGGAGACGGGGGGGATCGCCAGCATCCCCCGCACGAGCATGTCCGACTTGTACTCGCCGTCGGCGTTCGGGATCGACGTGCGGATGCGCACGGCGTGGGTCGCGGGGTCGACCCGATTCGAGATGTATTCGACCTTCCCCAGCACCTTCTGGTCGCGGAAGGGGAACTGGATCTCCCAGTCCTGCCCCAACCTCACGAGTCCGAGGTCGCTCTCGAAGACGTTCCCCCAGACCCAGAGGCGGTCCAGGGGGGCGATGACCAGCAGGGTGTCGTTCTCGTCGTAGAGGTTCCCCACCGCGACGTCGCGGCTGATGACCAGGCCGTCTCCCGGCGAGCGCAGCGTCAGCCGGGCTTTCTGCGACCCGGACTCCTTCTCCGCCCTCTCGACGTCCTCGTCCGACAGGCCGTACACCAGCAGCTTGTCGCGGGCGACCTCGTACTCCTGGTGGTTCTTCATCTCGTTGTTCTTGGTCTCGTCGTAGAGCTGCTGCGAGACGGTCTTCGACTGCAGGAGCGACCCGCGGATCTCGACGAGCTTCTTGTCGTAGAGCCACTGGATCCGCTCGATCTCGTAGACGCTCTTGGCCTCGGCCAGCTCGGTGCTGTAGAGGTCGATCAGCGGCTCGCCCTTCTTCACCGACTGGCCGACCGTGGCGTGCACCTTGTCGACCCGGCCCTTGAACATGGGACGGACCTTGGTGAGCGTGTCGGAGATGTACTCGGTCGTCCCCAGCAGCTCGAGCCGGATGGGCCGGACCTGCGGCTTCACCTCGACGGTCTGGACGTCGAGCGCGGCGCGGGCGGCCTCGGTGAGCCGGAGCGAGCCGTCCCAGGGCCCCGCGGGGCCGGCGGCCTCGGCGGGCGGCGCAGGGGGCGCCTTCGGGCCCGTCCCGGAGAGCGAACGCCAGGCCTTGCCGACCTCGGCGGGATACTTCCACGCGCCGTACGCCGCCGCGCCGAGGAGGGCCAGGACGACGACGCGCCGCAGGAGGCGGGCCGGGGACCGGCGGGGCCGAGGGGCCTCGGGGGCGGGGGCCGCGGCCGCGGGAGCCGCGACCTGGCCCGGGCGATCGGCCGCCGCCGATGATGGGGTCGTCATGCGCGGGCCTCAGAGATCCTCGGCCGGGCTCGGGCCGCGGGCCGGGAAGTAGGTGTAGAGGACGGGGATGAGGAACTGCGGGAGGAACATCGCGACGAACATCCCCCCCACCACGACGATCGCCAGCGGCTTCTGGGCCTGCGAGCCCACCGAGTCGGCGAGCGCGGCGGGGAGGAGCCCCAGGATGGCCGTGAGCGAGATCATGACGACGGGCCGCAGGAGGGCCGTCGAGCCCCGCTCGACGGTCTCACGCACCGGCACGCCCGCGGCGCGCATGCGGTTGTAGTCGTTGACGAGCAGCACGCCGTTCTGGACCACGACGCCGAAGATCGAGATGAAGCCCACGGCGGCCGAGATGCTGAAGGCCGTGCCGGTCAGCCGCAGGGCCCAGATCCCGCCCATCATCGCCGTCACGACCCCGGCCATCACGAGCAGGGCGTCCTTCATCGAGCTGAACATCGTGTAGAGGAGCACCAGGATCAGCACGATCGAGAGCGGGACCGTCACCATCAGCCGCCGGTTCGCCTCCTGCATCTGGGCGAACTCGCCCGACCACTCGACGCGATAGCCCGGCGGCAGCTTCGCCCCGGAGGCCGGGTCGTCGACCTTGCGTCGCGCCTCCTCGATGGCCGAGGCCAGGTCCCGGCCGTGGACGCTGAACTTGATGGGGATGTAGCGGCGGTTGTTCTCGCGGTAGATGTACGCCGCCCCCGACTTGTGGGGCTCGATCGCGGCCAGGTGCGAGAGCGGGATCCGCGCCCCGGGCTTGCCGTCGCGGCCCGGCAGGTCCACCGGGATGCGGCCGATGTCGTCGGGGTCGTCGCGGAGGTCCTGGGGGAACCGCAGGACGATCTCGTAGCGCTTCTCGCCCTCCACCATCTCGGAGAAGGCCCGGCCGCCGATGGCGACCTGGACGACGTCCTCGACGTCCTCGACGTTCACCCCGTAGCGGGCGCACGCCCGGCGGTCGATGCGGACCTCCAGGTTGGGCTGGCCGACGATGTGGAAGAGGCCCACGTTCTCGATCCCCGGGATCGCCCGCAGCGCGTTCACGACCCGCTGGCCGACCTCCTCGAGCTTCTCCAGCTCGCCGCCGAAGAGCTTGACCGAGTTGGCCCCCTTGATGCCCGAGAGGGCCTCGTCGATGTTGTCGCGGATGAGCTGCGAGAAGCTGAAGCTCAGGCCCGGGAAGTCGGCGAACTTCGCGGTCAGCTCGGCCTCGAGCTTCTTCCGCGTCATCCCCGGCCGCCACTCCTCCATGGGCCGCAGCGGCACGTTGAACTCGACGTTGAAGAAGCTGGTGACGTCGGTGCCGTCGTCGGGCCGGCCGACCTGCGACATCACCCCCCGGACCTCGGGGACCGACGCGATGACCCGGCGGAGCCGGGGCGCCATCCGGGCCGCCTCCTCGCGCGAGACGGTCCGCGGCATCAAAGCCCGGATCCAGAGGTTCCCCTCCTCCAGCTCGGGCATGAACTCTGCCCCCAGGCCCGGCAGCAGCGAGATCGTGTACGCCAGCAGCCCGGCCGAGGCGAGCAGCACGATCGGCCGGCGGCCCAGCGCCCCGCGGAGCGCGGCGGAGTACACCGACTTCAGCGCGCGGTCGACGAGGGTGTCCTTCTCCTCGGTCTTGTTGCGGAAGAAGATCGAGCAGAGGACCGGGGCCAGCGTCAGGGAGACGAGCAGCGCCCCCAGGATCGAGAACGCGTAGGTCGCGGCCATCGGCCCGAAGAGCGCCCCGGCCGGGCCGCTCATCGCGAAGAGCGGCACGAAGGCGCAGATGATGATCATCGTCGAGAAGAAGATCGGCCGCTCGACCCCGTGCGAGGCCTCGGCGATCCGGTCGATCAGCGGCCGGGAACGGTCGGCCCCCGGCTCGGTGATGTGCCGGTAGATCGTCTCGACGATGATGACCGAGCTGTCGACGATGATCCCGAAGTCGACCGCCCCGATCGAAAGCAGGTTGGCCGACCTCCCCTGCGCGAAGAGGACCGAGATCGCGAACAGCAGCGCCAGGGGGATGACCAGGGCGACGATCGCCGCGCTCGCCAGGTCGCCCAGGAAGACGAAGAGGACCGCGACGACCAGGCCGACGCCGATCAGCAGGTTGTGCAGCACGTTGTGGGTCGTGACGTGCACCAGGTCGGTCCGCTGGTTGAACGCCCGGATCCGCATGCCTTCGGGCAGCAGCTTCTCGCGCTCCATCTCCTCGATCTTGGCGACGACCGCCTCGGCGGTGGGGAGCGACTTCTCCCCCTTCCGCATCATGACGATCCCCTCGACGACGTCGTCCTCGCCGCCGCGGCCCACGATCCCCAGCCGAGGCCGGTTGCCGACGATCACCTTGGCGACCTGGCGGACGAAGATCGGCGTGCCGTCCTGGGCCGACGTGATGATCACGTCCCGGATGTCGTCGAGCTTCTCGGCCTCGATCGCCGGGGCCTGCGCGAGGTTGGCCGGGTCGAGCGGGTCCCGGCCGCCGCCGAGCAGGCCGACGGCCCGCACGTTGTGGGCCTGGGTGCCGAGGGTCAGCAGGTCGCCGCCGACGTTGGCGTTCGAACGCGCGATGGCGTCCTCCACCTGCTGCATCGTCACGCCGTACTGCTTGAGCAGCCGGGTGTCCAGCAGGACCTGATACTGCTTGACCGTCCCGCCGAAGCCGACCACGTCGATGACGCCGGGCACCTGCTTCAGGGTGCGGTTGACCACCCAGTCCTGGACGGCCTTGAGCTGGTTCGTCGTGTAGGCGGGCCCTTCGAGGACGTAGCGGATGATCTCGCCGGTGGGGCTCCACGGCGAGAGGCCGGGCTTGACCCCCGCCGGCAGGTCCACCGCGGCCAGCCGGTTCAGGACCTCCTGGCGGGCGGCCCCGTAATCGGTCCCGTAGGCGAACTGGCACTTCACGTCGTTCAGGCCCGCGATCGACGTGCTGCGAAGGTACTCCAGCCCGGGCATGCCGTTGAGCGCCGTCTCGACGGGGATGCCGACGAGCCGCTCCATCTCCTCGGGGCTCGCGCCGGGGTTCTGGCTGATGACCTCGACGAGCGGCGGCGTCGGGTCGGGGTACGCCTCGACGTTGAGATTGGCCGCGGAATAGGCCCCGACGCCGATCAGGGCGAACGCCCCGAGGATCACGATGAGGCGATTGTGGAGGCTCCAGAAGATGATCGCACGAACCACCGGGCCGCCCCCAATCCCCGGGCCGAGGGGCGCACGCACCTCCCCCAACCCCAAATCCGCCGGGCCTTAGCCCCTCCTACGTCCTCGGACCCGGATCGGTTCGCCGACCCGCCGGGGCGCATCGCGTCGCCGACCTTCGCGGCCGCTCGGGAAGGCTGCGTCGTCGTCCGGGGCCGCCTCGCACGAAGAGTCCAGGACGCAGGGTATCATCCCCGGCCCGGGCATCAAGATGAATCTCCTTTCATGATCGACCGGGGGGTCGGGAATTGCAATCCAGGGCCGAAACGGATGGGAACGGGACGTCAGGTCCGCGCAGTCGACCTTCCCGTAGCAACGGGACAAAAGACAACGTTCAGGCCTTCCATCCCGAAAAGGTTCGTATCCGGGATCCCCCTCTCAAACGGCCTGAATCCCCATGAAAAGCCGCCATCACCCTTCCGCGACCCGTTCCGAAGTCAAGGTCTCGAAACCTGGCAGCGGTCACGGGGTTCGAGACGAGAGGTCGACCTCCGTGGCGACTCCGTTCGCCTTGGACAGCAAACTGTTGGAGGCGAGCATCAGTCCAAGGAGCAGGAAGGGGAGAATGACCGGCCACGGGAACTTGGTGGAGGAGAGGCCGAAATGGAGGATGACGGGCACGACCATGGCCGTAAGCCAATAAGCCGTGTTCAGCTTCAGGAGCTTGCTCTTGTCGGAGTTGGTCATGATGTTTCGGTTCTGGCCAGGGCGCGGGCTGCCGCCTAACGACCAAGTTCAGCGGACCGGCCCGCTGAGTCGACGAGGGCAGTTTAACGAAGACCGTTACTCTTTTCGCCGTTGTTCTCGGAGCCCCACTCCGGTTGATGCTGCTGAAACTCGAACAAAACCGGTGGTTCCGAGCCTGCGGAGGGCGAGCGGGGAAGGTTGGAGTTGTTTTTGTCCCGTTGCTACCGCAAGGCCAAGTCCCCAGGGCCACGGTAGACTGGACCTCGAACGGACGGGCGGGGAGTCGCACCTCTTGGGAGAGGACGTGTGGAGAAGCTGGCTCAGATCGGGATCCTGTCGCTCGGCGGCGCGTTCGGCGTGAACGCCCGCTACTGGCTCGGCCTGTGGGTCAATCGCTGGGCGAGCCCCCAGTTCCCGCTGGCGACCTTCCTCATCAACGTGACCGGCTCGTTCGCGATCGGGTTCCTGGCGACCTTGCTCGCCCACCGGTTGCCGCACCCGCACCTGCGGCTTTTGGTCGTCACCGGCTTCCTGGGCGGCTACACGACCTACTCCACGTTCGCCTACGACGGCCTCACCCTCTGGGAACGGGGCGAGCGCGGGGCGAGCCTCTTCTACACGGCCGCCACCCTCGTCGTCGGGTTCCTGGCGGTCACGCTGGGCGTGGCCCTGGCGCGCGAGCTGACCCTCCCCAGGGCGGAGCGGGCGGCCCGGGTCCAGGCCCCCGAGCGGGCGCGGCGGGTCGCGACGGACGAGGACGGGGGGAACTCATGAACCCGGGCGAGGCGAGCCTGCTGCGGCTCTACCTGAACAACGACGACCGCTTCGGCGGCCGGCCGCTCTACGAGGCGGTGGTCGCGAAGGCCCGCGAGATGGGCCTCGCCGGGGCCTCGGTCTTCACGGCCGAGATGGGCTACGGGGCGCGTGGCGTCGTCCACGACGACCAGAGCGAGTATTCCTTCATGGGGGCCCCGGTCGTCGTCGAGGTCGTCGACGTCGCCGAGCGGATCGAGGCCTTGCTCGTCGAGTTCCGGGCGATGGTCGGCGAGGGCGTCGCGACGGTGAGCACGGTCAGCCCCGTCGAGGTCGCCCGCTACGTCCATCCCCAATGAGATGAGAAAGGACCCGGGGCGATGCAGATCGAGGGCGAAGGCCGGAGGGTGACCGTCTACATCGGCAGCTCCGACGTCTGGCACGGGTCGAACCTCGCCGTGGCGATCGTCGAGCGCTGCCGGAAGCTGGGCTTCGCCGGGGCCACCATGTCGCGCGGGGTGATGGGCTTCGGCAAACACTCGCGGATCCATCGGGCGCACTTCCTCGGCCTCTCCGAGGACCTCCCCGAGAAGGTCGAGATCGTCGACCGCCCCGAGCGGATCGCCGAGCTGCTCCCCATCCTCGAAGAGATGGTCGCCGGCGGCCTGGTGGTCGTCGAGGACGTCCACATCGTCAGCTATCGCCACCACCCCGAGCGCGACGCGCCGGGCTGAGGCGCAACCAGGGCCCGGGACGGTCGTCCCGCTCGGCCCCAACGAAGCTCCGTCGCTTGATCCGGGAGGCGTCATGGATCTGGAACAGGATCGGCCGAACGTCGTCGGCGAGGTGCGGCCTCGCGCCTTCTTCATGCCGCTGCTCATCGGCCAGGTCGTCGCGATCCTGCTGCTCGGCGCGGCGTTCTCCGTCGGCGGCTTCCTCGGGGCCGACCTGGTCATTCTCAACCGGAAGCCGGTCCACGGGGTCTCGGCGCTAGCCTTGGGGCTGGGCTCGTCGGCGGCGCTGGCGTTGGTGTTCTCGCCGCTCTACGCCGTCTTCGTCTGCCTGGGCCTGTGGGCCTTCTCGCTCGTCCGGCCGCTGAAAGTCCGCGTCACCCCGATGGAACGCCCTCCCGGCGAAGGCGACGACCTTGGCGCCCGACCCTCGGCCTGACGGCCCGAGCCGGCGGCGACCGAATCGGCGCCGACCGGCGGACGTCTCCCTGTTGGCGAGGATCCCTTCTCGGTCATACGTGGACGTCAGGAAGGTGTCGATGCGATATCGGGTTCGCTGGAGCTTGCGCGCGACGATGGTCGGGGTCGCGGCCACGGCCGTCGTGCTGGCGCTCGCCCTGGAACCGCGGCGGCGACGGGCCGAGCAGGAGCGGGCGATCGCCGCGATCAGGATGCTCGAAGGCGACGTCGGCGCGCGTCGCGGCATGTGCGTCCTTCAGCCCGATCGCCGCCCCGTCGTCGCCGTCTGCCTCAACAACCCCGTCGTCACCGACGCGGACCTGGCCCCGCTGACCTGGCTGACGGAGCTTGAGTCGCTCGACCTCTCTTCCACGAGAATCACCGACGCCGGCCTGGCCCGCTTGCGGGGGCTCATTCACCTCGATGACCTGGACCTCTCCTCCACCAGGATCACCGACGCCGGCCTGGTCCACCTGCGTGGCATGACCGGGCTGCGGACGCTGAACCTCGCCGGCGCCCCGGTCGTCGGCCCCGGCCCGGCCCACCTGAAAAGGCTGACCAGCCTCCAAGCCATCAGGCTCTACGGAACCCGCCTCACCGATGCCGACCTCGTCCACGTAGGTGCGTTGACCGGCCTCGACGACGTTTCCCTGTCCGGGGCGATCACCGACGCCGGCCTGGTGCACCTTAAGGGACTGACCCAGATCACCGAGCTCGGCCTCGAGTCCTGCCAGGTCGCCGGCCCCGGACTCGAGTCCCTGAACGGCCTGACGAAGCTTCGGAGGCTGGACCTGAGGTCGAGCAGGATCGACGACGCCGGCCTGGCTCACCTTCGAGGGCTGGACAGCCTCGAAGAGCTGAACCTCGGCGAGACCCAGGCCACCGACCTGGGGTTGGTCCATCTCGGGTCCCTGACGAAACTCCGGGGCCTAAACCTGGAAGCCAGCAAGATCGACGGAGCCGGCCTGACGTATCTGCGGGGGTTGACCAACCTCGAATCGCTGAACCTCAGCGACACGAAGGTCGCCGGCCCAGGCCTGGGGCACCTGAGAGACCTACCCCACCTCAAGACGCTGATCATAAACCCGGCCCCGGTGACCGATGCCGACCTCGAATTCCTGAAGCCGATGAGCCAGCTCAAGGAGGTTTACCTCATCTTCACCGAGGTCACCGAGGCGGGCAGGGACGAACTCAGGCGAGCCTTGCCCGAGGCCACGGTGTCGTGGGCGGCGAAGCCCCCGCCCCGAGTTTCCGAAGATGGAGGCGAGGATTAGCATTCAAGCCCTCAGCACGGCCCCGGAAACGCCGGGGGCCCTCCGTGTGGAGGGCCCCCGTGAAGTCGCTCGATGACGCGGCCCCTCGGCCGCGGCGGTCAGGCTCAGGGATTGACGGCCTTGTCGACGGCGGCGCCGGCCTTCTCGCCGGGTCCGCGGGGGTCGATGGCGTCCTTGGCGTTCTCGACGCCGCGGTCGATCTTCTCGCCCGCCTTTTCGGCCGGGCCCTTGGTCTCGCAGCCGGCCCCGACGACGAGCAGCGAGCCGAACAGCAGGGCGAGGGGGGCGAGCTTGGCGATCTGGGTCTTCATGGCATGTCCTTCATCGACAAGGTGAGCGGAGTTCGATGGATGCCTCCAGGCGCGATGCCCGGCGACTTCCTCACGGTGTTAACCTACGCAAACCCCGTTCCGTGCCCACGCTCCTTCACGAGCCTCAGCCGGCGATGAGGCGGGCCCGGGTCTGGCCGGCCTCCTCGACGGGGGTCGCGCCGAAGAGCCGTTTGAACTCCCGGCTGAACTGCGAGGGGCTCTCGTAGCCGACGGCCCTCGCGGCGGCGCCCGCGTTGTAGCCATCGTGGGCCATGAGCCGCCGGGCCCGGTCGAGGCGGATCCGCTTCAGGTACTGGAGCGGCGAGCTGGCCGTCACGAGCTTGAAGTGCTGGTGGAAGACGGCGGCGCTCATGCCCGCCCGCCGCGCCAGCTCCTCGACGCCGAGCGGCCGGGCGTGCTCGGCGTGGATGTATCTGACGACCCGGGCGATGCGGGCGAAGTGGTCGTCCCGGCTGGCCAGGGCGCGGAGCGAGCCGCCCTGCTCGCCGAGGAGCACCCGATACGCGATCTCGCGGACCATCTGTCGGCCGAGGATTCGGCTGTCGAGGGGGCTCTTGAGGCACTCCAGGAGGCGGACGACCGCCCCGCACAGGTCCTCGCCCATCGGGGTCGTCGAGAGGCCCCGGGGCGTCGGCCCGACGGGGGCCGAAAGCTCGTCCATCTCGAGGATCAACTCGCCGAGCATGGCCGGCTCGACGTCGACGGCGACGATGAGGATGGGCTCCTCCGGGCTGGCGTCCGCCTCGCACTCGGCCGGCATCGGCACCGACGAGACGAGGTAGTTGAACGCGTCGTACGTGTAGACCTCGTCGCCGAGGTAGGCCCGCTTCCGGCCCTGGCCGACGATGACGATGTTCGGGTGATAGACCATCGGGGCCCGCGCGAGCGGCTCCGACCTGCGGAGGACCCGGACTCCGTCCACGGCCGTCGGATGCAGCCCTTCCTGCACGGCCACCTCGTCCAGCAACGCGGCGAGACGCCGGCGGACCTCGTGCGGGCCTTCCGCCCCGTTTCCCGTCTTCATGGGATTTGTCATAGCTTTAGGATACGAGAATCCGCATCAAAACGGCAATCGTCGCGCCATCACGGAGGATTAGGCAAAGGTTTCAGAGGAACGTTCCTTTCCCCCGGGGGGTGGTCGGCCTCTAATGAAAGGGTCGGGGGCGGGCCGCCTCGGGCATGAGTCGGACGTCGCCCCCAACCCAGGAGGAAGAGCGATGCAGAAACGGAAACTCGGAGACGGCGGGCTGGAAGTCTCGGCCCTCGGGCTGGGCTGCATGGGGATGAGCTTCTCCTACGGCCCGCCCAAGGACGTCGCGGAGATGACCTCGCTCCTGCACGCCGCCGTCGAGCGCGGCGTCACGTTCTTCGACACGGCGGAGATCTACGGGCCGTTCCTGAACGAGGAGCTGGTGGGCGAGGCCCTGGCCCCGCTCAAGGGCCGGGTGGTCGTCGCCACCAAGTTCGGCTTCGACCTGAGCGGCGAGGATAAGCGGCCGGGGGCCGCCGGGCTGGACAGCCGGCCCGAGCACGTCAAACAGGCCGTCGAGGGCTCGCTCAAGCGACTCCGGGTCGAGACCATCGACCTGCTCTATCAGCACCGGGTCGACCCGGACGTGCCCATCGAGGACGTCGCCGGCGCGGTGAAGGAGCTCATCCAGCAGGGGAAGGTCAAGCACTTCGGGCTCTCCGAGGCCGGCGTCCAGACGATCCGCCGCGCCCACGCCGTCCAGCCGGTCGCGGCGCTCCAGAGCGAGTACTCGCTCTGGTGGCGGAAACCCGAAGCGGAAGTCATCCCGACGCTCGAAGAGCTGGGCATCGGCCTGGTCCCCTACAGCCCGCTCGGCAAGGGGTTCCTCACGGGCAAGATCGACGAGAAGGCCACCTTCGAAGGCACGGACTTCCGCAGCATGCTGCCGCGCTTCACGCCCGAAGCCCTGAAGGCGAATCAGGTCCTCATCGACCTCCTCGGCGGCATCGCCCGGCGGAAGGATGCGACCCCGGCGCAGGTGGCCCTCGCGTGGCTCCTCGCGCAGAAGCCCTGGATCGTCCCCATCCCCGGCACGACGAAGCTCCACCGCCTCGACGAGAACCTCGGGGCCCTCGCCGTCGAGCTGACGCCCGACGACCTCCGCGACATCGACGCCGCCGCCGCGAAAATCACGGTCGAGGGGGCCCGCTACCCCGAGAAGTTCGAGCGCATGTCCGGCCGCTGAAATGCGGGACGGCCTCCCTGAACGGGGCGACTTGCATGGCGATCTTGAATGACCGCGACGACGACCAGGCCCCCACATCGCCGGATCGTCGCCGCTTCCTCGCCGCGGGACTGGCCCTGGCCGGGACGCCGTCGCTGGCCCGCGGCGCGGCGGCCGACCCACCCACTCGACACCCGGAGGTCCGCATGGAAATCCAGCGAAACGGCTCTCAACCTTCCCGGAAGGGGCCTGCCGATTGGTTCTCCGGCACGGTCCGCATCGACCCGCTGTTCCAGGGCGGCGAACCGGCCCGCGCATCCGCCGCCAGCGTCACGTTCGAGCCCGGGGCCCGCACGGCGTGGCACACCCACCCGCTGGGGCAGACCCTGGTCGTCACGGCCGGATGCGGCCGGGTCCAGCAGGAGGGTGGGCCCGTCGAGGAAGTCCGATCGGGGGACGTGGTCTGGTTCCCGCCCGGGGTCAGGCACTGGCACGGGGCCTCGCCGACCACGGCCATGATCCACATCGCGATCCAGGAGCAGCTCGACGGCAAGGTCGTCGATTGGCTGGAACACGTGAGCGACGAACAGTACGGCGCGTGACGGCGTCGGCGAACGTCGCCGGCCCCGGTCGTCCCCGTTCAGGCGGCTTCCGATTCGAGCAGCTTTTTGAGGTTCGAGGCGGCGTCGCGCGTCTGCTTGCCCAACCCCAGGCGGATGAGCGGCGACATGAGCTTGCCGGCCCAGGTCTTGGGCGTGATCTCGATGACGTGCGAGGTCAGCGCGCCCTCGGGCGCGGCGGCGACCCTCAGGTCGACCGAGACGTCGAAAGCGGCGTCGCCGTACTTGCAGTGGAGACGCTCGCCGGGCGTCCGCGCCAGGATCTCGCCCGCCATCTCGCCCTGTTTGCCGCCCTGCGTGTAGACGTAGTGCAGCTTGTCGCCCGGGGCGTTCGGGCCCGGGCCGACCTTCTCCAGGCTCACGCAGGGGGGCAGCCATTTCGCCGTGATGGGCAGGTCGTCGATGACGGCGAACGCGCGTTCCGGCGTCACCCGAACGATCTCGGTATGCTCATATCGAATCGACATATCACCCCCCCCCAATAAGCGCGATGGTCGAGACCTCGCGCGGGTCGTCCTCGGGCCCGTCGATCGACGGTGCGACCTTCCGCCCCAGGAGTTTACGGCCCTTCAGCCTCGTCGGATAGCTTCTCACGGATGCTCCATGTCTGCGAGGCTGAAGTGGCCGGTCCCGATCCGTCCGCGGCGACGACCCTAAGTTCGTGTATCGTCACCCACACCGCCGAAATGATCACACCGCCCGAACAGACCACGGCCTCAAGGTCGGCGCGGGGTTTGCAACGTCATGTTCCGCGTGGCGTATCCTCAACCCACGCCTTGAAGGACATGATGATATGACGACCCACATCGCCGCCCATCGCAAGGCCTCCTGGCTCGACGGCCTCAAGAGCACGATCGCCGGCCTCTTCACGCGGCCCGAGCGCAAGCCATGCCCGCCGGGGACCGCGCTGAAGTCTTCCGACTGCGTGCCGATCACCACCGACGAGGCGGTCGACCTGGCCTCGGAAGACTCCTTCCCGGCCAGCGATCCCCCGAGCTACACGGGCATGAGCGCTAATTGACCCAGGCCGCGAGCCGGCCTCGCCCGCACTTTGACGTCAATAAGCTTTAAATAGCTTGCTGCGAGGTCGACTCGGCCCCTCTGTCGCACTGCGACGGCCGGACGAAATGATGGGGCCGGCGAATCTTGATCGTGTCCACCCGTCGAGGGGGCCGGCATGATTGTTGCAAAGATTCGTTCTTCATCGGCCCGCGTGTTTTTCCGCGGGGCCTTATAGACGATCCCGAATCCCGGCGACAAGCAGCTTTTAGAAGGGGGACGTGACCCATGGCGGAATCGAAAACGCCGCTCGAGCGGGCCTTGACGCTCGCGGCCGTGAGCGGACTGAAGGTGACGATGGGGCCCGCGCTCCTGGAGGCCTCGCGACGCGGGCCCCGGACGAACGGCTGGGTGCTCGGCGCCCTGGGCGAGATGGCCCTGGACAAGCTGGGGTTCCTCCCCGCGCGTTATCGCCCGATGCTGATGATCCCCCGTGCCCTCGCCGGGGCCTATGCGGCCCGCGAGAGCATGCGGCGGGACGGGGTCGAGGATTCCTCGATCCCGATCATGGGGGCCGTGGTGGCCGCCGGCGTGGCGTGCGTCGCCCCCATCGCCCGCATCACCCTGAACCGCGGCCTGGGCGTGAATAACGCCGTGCTCGGCCTGGCCGAAGACTACCTCGCCCTGAAGTTCGGCGGCGAGGCCGTCGGCCTGTCGATGGAACAGCTCGGCGACGCCGCCAAGGAGGCGGTCGGCGACCTCCGCGACAAGGTGGCCCCCGACCTGGAGTTGCCTTCGCTCCCCTCGCTGACCGGCTCGCACCCCGACACCCGTCCCGCGCCGATCCCCAGCCACATCTGACCGGATCGGCCCGACCGACCTCGAAAACCCAGGCCCCGCAGTCCTCGTCTTGATCCGTCAAGCGAGGCCCGCGGGCCTTTTTTTCGTCGATGATCGCGACTCCGACCACCCTCATTGCGATCGCATGCCCGTCCACCAAGGCTGCGCCGTCGTCCTCGTGCGCTCGAACTGGACCATGTAATCGCTGCCCGGCAGCCCCGTAGCGGTCCCGTCTAGGGGGATGCCGGCGAGGCTGGTCAGGCCGTTCGGGGTCGTGCCGACGATCGTGAGCTGGAACATCCCATGCTGCGGCAGCCGCCCGATCGGCTGAAGGACGACGGACTGGGATTCGGAGTCGTACCGGGCCCGGTGGATCGGGACGGCCCGATCGTCCCCGGTTCCCGGCCGGCGGTCGCGTCCCGACCAGACCAGGCGATAGTTGCCGCGATCCTCGGCCGAAGCGGCGCTCATCGGTTCGCTGAAGCTCGCCACGAGGGCCGTCGGCCGACCTTGGGCGCCGACGCACCGGAAGCCCGCGACGGTCGGGGCCCGGACCGCCGCGGGGACGACGTCGAAGGCGCGGGTCGTCGCGGGGATCAGTCCGCCGCCGGCGATCGAGAGCGTATAGCCGGAGCCGATCCTATCGAGCGTCAGCCCGGAGAAGGTGGCCACGCCGTCCTGGGCCGTCGCGGTCAGCACGCCGCCCAGGGCGGTGCCGCCCGGGTTTCCGGCCAGGGCCACGGCGACGGCACCTCGGAAGGTGCCGTCGACGTTCCCGAAGAGATCCTCGGCGGCGACGGTCACTTCGAAATCGCTGCCGGCGACGACGGAGCCGTGCGGCTGCGCCGTCACCACCAGTTGCGACGCGACCGCCTGGATCGCACGAAACGAGAGGTCGTCCAGGGCGAAATCGTTGCCGGCGTACGCGGTCTGCCGGTCGAAGATCTGGATCTTGGCGACGACGGCCGTCCCCGAGTTCCAGGTCGCCGAGAACGACGACCAGCTGCCGCCCCGCGCGGGGACCGGGTAGTCCGAGCCGATCGGGGCCCCGTTCACGAGGAACTGCAGGCGGGCCGGGCTGGGATCGAGGCCGACCATGGTCGCCGCCCATCCGGAGAAGGTGTAGTTTGTGCCGGGCGACACCGCGACCGTCTCCTGCCAGACGACCTGATCGGGGATCAGGGCCCCGTCGACCTCGTCCATGAGGCCCGTCCCCGTGGTGTGGTCGCCGAAGCTCAAGAAGCTCGCCAGACGGTCGGCGTCCGGGTCGCGACCGATGATGTAGCCGCCGGCCATGTCGATGTTGGGATACTGGGTCGTGAAACCCACGTCCCCGAGTTCGAAGTGGCCGTTGGCGAGCAGGTTGCTGAGCAGGGCCCGGCCTTCCAGCAACTCCACCGACGGCCTCGATCGGGATCGCCGCGAGCCCTCGGCCGGGGCGCGGCCCGGCCGCCGTACGCGCAGCGGGAAGAGAAGAGACACGGTGGTTCCTCCTTCGCCCAGGTCGCCCCGGTGGGTCGCGTCGGGTTGTTCCGCATCGGCCCGGCGGGGGCCGGCCGTCGTCGACGGGGCGGGAATGACGAAGGCCCCGGTCATGTGCCCGTGCACACTCCCGAGGCCTGCATGACCGGCTCGGCCCACCCCTCGCGAGCAGGCCCTGTTCTGAAGTCTAAGCCGAAAAGCGGCGACCTGTCAATAAGTCTGCCCTTCTAAAGATTTCATGTTATGTTCAAGCGATTATCAATTAAGCGAGGGCCGCGGGTCATTTCGTCGATCGTCGAGATTTCAGGAGCACTGTTGAGCGGCCGCCCGCGATGAATTATACCGGATTGCTGCATAGGGTGAGCGATCGCCGCGACTTGGCATGAGCCCGGACGTCGGTTCCGAATCCCATTCCTGGAGGCGGGCCATGAAGCCGTCCCGATCCCCGACGGGCTCGCCGTCATGATGGAAGCATCAGGCCGGATGCGGCTCGGGCGGTACGAGTTCGCCGTCGAGTCGGCGACGTTTCGATACATCTCGCAGAGCTGGTCGGGGCCGGGCTGGGACTTCAACATTCGGGGGCGATGCCTCAACGACGACCCGATCGAGCCGATGTATCCGCACGGCGGGATCGGCGTCTATACGGAGGCGGCCCCATTACCTTTCGAGAAGGCCGTCGACTACACCGGCGTCGAACTCGACCTGCCGGGCGGTTGCGACGAGGCCACCGGCGAGCCGTATTTCGCGATCGACGTCGGTGAGAGCTACGAGGTCTCGGACGTCCGGCTGAGGTTCGCGGGGCGGGACGGCGACCGCTATCTCATCGAGATGTCCGGGACCGCGCCGAGTTCCCTGCTCGGGCGTCCGGAGCGTCTCGACCTGAGAGCCTGGGTGCAAGAACGACCCGACCACGCCTACCCGGCATAGGCCGGCGGGCGGGGTCGTCGACGCCGCCACGAAGGAGCCTTCGCGAGGCGGGCGCCCGGGGCCGGAAATGCGCAACGCCGCGCGCGACGCCCGGGTGATCGAGGCGTCGCGCGCGGCGTTCGTCTTGGTCGCGTCCTGGAGCCGTGCTCACTTCCCGAGGATGTGCAGCCAGCCTCGGGCGAGGTAGTCGGACAGGAGGAAGGCGAGCAGCAGGCCGACCCACAGCAGCGAGCCGACCGCCGTGATCCAGGTCAGCGGGGCGCTGTAGTAGACGTGCATGAAGAACAGCACGATCAGGACGGCCTTGATGAGCGCGATCGTCATGGCGACGGGCAGGTGGAACGCGCCCAGGGGCATGAACGACGCGGCCACGGTCGCCGCCAGGAACAGCATCAGCGCGATGTAGATCAGGACGTACGTCCGGACCTCGATCACGTGGTGCGCCTGCGCGTGCGCGTCGGTGGTCTGCGCCAGGTTCGTCTGCGAATGGGAATGCGACGTATGCGCCATAGGTCTGGGTCCGCCTGTCACTCGATCAGGTAAAGCAAGGGATAGAGGAACACCCACACGACGTCGACGAAGTGCCAGTAGAGCCCCAGGACCTCGACCTGCGTGGTGCCGAAGCCGGAGAACCATTTGATCCGGATCAGGACGGCGAAGATGAGCACCGCGGCGATGCCGACGATCATGTGGAACGCGTGCACGCCCGTCATGAAGAAGTAGAGCACGAACATCATCTGGAACTGGCCCTTGTTCCGGCTGAACTTGGCCTCGTCCAGGTTGCCGTTCGCGTCGAGGCTGGCCGCCTTGAGGACCTCGGCGTCGTGCTCGGAGACGTGGAAGCTGCGGCCGGGCAGGTAGCCGTGGTCGATCTCGGTCTTGTACTCGCTCGCCTTGACGCCCAGGAAGATGGTGCCGAGCAGGGCCGTGAGGATCAGGTTGCGGACGATCCCCCGCCGGTCGCCGACCTGCGAGCAGCGCACGGCGAAGGCCATGGTGAGGCTGCTCGTCAGCAGGACGAGGGTGTTGAAGAAGCCGACCCACATGGCCATGTGGTGGCTCCCCAGCTTGAACGCGTCGGGCGCGAGGGCGCGGTACACGGTGTAGGCCGCGATCAGGCCGCTGAAGAACATGACCTCGCTGACCAGGAAGAACCACATCCCCAGGTTGGAGGTGAGGTGCTGCTGGTCGAGGTCGTCGAAGTGGGACAGGAGGAGCTGCGTCCCCTCGTCAGGAGCTGTGGACGTGCTGGACGTGTGCATATTCCCGTTCCGCCTCCTCCGGCGAGTACAAGTACGGTTCGCAGGTCACCAGGACCGGCTCGTGGAAGTTGTGGGTCGTCGGCGGCGACTCGACCTGCCATTCGAGGCCTGTCGCGCCCCAGGGGTTGGGGCCGGCGTTGCGGGGCTGGCGAAGCGAGAGCAGCAGGTAGACCAGCGGCATGATCAGGCCGACCGCGAGGATCGAGGCCCCGGCCGTCGACATGACGTTGAGGACCTGGAACTCGGGGCGGTACTCGAAGTAGCGCCGGGGCATGCCCAGGTAGCCCAGCAGGAACTGCGGGAAGAACGTCAGGTTGAAGCCGACGAACACCAGCAGGGCCGACAGCTTGCCCCACAATTCGGGGTAGGTCCGGCCCGAGATCTTGGGCCACCAGAAGTGGATGCCGGCCAGGTAGGCCATGGTCGTGCCGCCCACCATGATGTAGTGGAAGTGGGCCACGACGAAGTAGGTGTCGTGGACGTGCACGTCGATCGCCAGCGAGGCGAGCATCAGGCCGGTGAGGCCGCCGATGGTGAACAGGCCGATGAAGCCCAGGGCGTAGAGCATCGGGGTGTCGAACTTGATCGAGCCCTTGTACAGGGTCGCGGTCCAGTTGAACACCTTGATGGCCGAGGGGATCGCGACCAGGAAGCTGAGGATCGAGAAGACGGCCCCGGCGTACATCGACTGGCCGGAGACGAACATGTGGTGGCCCCACACCAGGAAGCCGAAGATCGCGATCGCGACGCTGGCGAAGGCGATGAATCGGTAGCCGAAGATCGGCCGCCGCGCGAAGCAGGGGATGATCTCGGAGATCACCGCGAAGCCGGGCAGCACCATGATGTACACGGCCGGGTGCGAGTAGAACCAGAAGAGGTGCTGGAAGAGGATCGGGTCGCCGCCCAGCTTGGGGTCGAAGATCCCCACGTGGAAGAGCCGCTCCAGGCCAACCAGCACGATCGAGATCGCCAGCACGGGCGTCGCCAGGACCATGATCAGGGCCGTCGCGTAGTGCGACCAGACGAACAGGGGGAGGCGGAACCAGGTCATCCCCGGGGCCCGCATCGTGTGCACCGTGACCACGAAGTTGAGCCCGGTGAGGATCGACGAGAAGCCGGTGATGAAGACCGTCACCGCCGCCGTCACCACCATCGTGTTCGAGTACATCGTGCTGAACGGCGTGTAGAACGTCCAGCCGGTGTCGATGCCGCCGAAGATCAGGATCCAGACCCCCATCAGGCCGCCGATGATGTAGACGTACCAGCTCAGGAGGTTGATCTTGGGGAAGGCCAGGTCGCGGGCCCCGATCATCAAGGGGATCAGGAAGTTCCCCAGCACCGACGGGATGGCCGGCACCAGGAAGAAGAAGATCATGATCACGCCGTGCATCGTGAACATGCGGTTGTACGAGTCGGGCGTCGCCAGCACGTCCCCCTTGGGGGTCATCAGCTCGAGGCGCATCAGGCCGGCGATCAGCCCGCCCACCGCGAAGAAGACGGTGACCGAGATCATGTACAGGATGCCGACCCGCTTGTGGTCGGTCGTCAAGAGCCACGACGCGACCGTCGAGTCCGACAGGTAGTCGGCCGGCGGCCCGTCGTGATGGGCAAGGGCCGAGGCGCTCATTGGCTCGTCTCTCCGTTGGCGATGGACTTGATGTAGGCGATGATCTTCAGCAGGTCGGTCTCGCTGATCTGGTCCTTGAACGACGGCATGATCGGCTCGTAGCCGGCCACGACCTGGTCTTTCGGGAGCAGGATCGAGTCGCGGATGTAGCGGTCGTCGGCCGTCACGAAGTGGACGTCCTTGCCGTCCTGGATCGGCACCGGCTTGCCGTAGACGCCTTCCAGCCTGGGGGCCTGAACCGTCTGGCTGCCGCGGTGGCAGCCGGCGCAGTGGTGCTGGACGAACAGCCGTCCGCCCTCCTCGGCCTGCGAGGGGCCGACCCCCTTCTCGGAGAGCCAGGCCTCGTAGTCGGCCGGCTCCATCACGTGGACCTTGCCGATCATCAGCGAGTGGTTCGTGCCGCAGTACTCGGCGCAGAAGAGGTTGTACACGCCGACCTTGGTGGGCTCGAACCAGAGCGACGTGTAGCGGCCCGGCAGGACGTCCTGCTTGATGCGGAAGGCCGGGATGTAGAAGCTGTGGAGCACGTCCTGCGAGGTCATGTTCAGCTTCATCGGCCGGCCCAGCGGCACGTGCAGCTCATTGGTCTCGGAACGGCCCTGGGAGTGCTGGACGTACCACATCCACTGCTTGCCGACGACGTCGATCTGGGTCGCGTCGGCCGGGGCCTCGTAGAGGTCGAAGAAGAGCCGCGTCGACCAGGCGTACATGACCACCGACAGGATCGCCGGGATGACGATCCAGACCGCTTCCATCGCCTTGCTGTGGGTCGGCGGGTGGCTGCGGTCGGCCGCGTTGCCGCGGCGGTAGCGCACGCAGAAGGCCAGCACGAAGAGCAGGATCGCCATCGTGAAGAACACGAGGACGCCCAGCTCGAAGAGCATCAGGGCGTCCAGCTTCGGCGCGTTGGTCGAGGCCTGGTCCGGGAACAGGGGGAAATCCCACATGGATGAAATACCTTCGTTTCAGGCCCCGGGCCCGTCGCCGGCCGTCGCCTCGGCGACGTCGGGGGGCCCGTCCCCGGTCCGTCCCCGCAGCTCGCGCCGGAACATCAGGAAGAGATACAAGCCGAGCGACAGCGCCGTGAGGGTGCCGAACCCGCGGAGCAGCCGGACGATCGAGAGCGTGTACTTGCCGGTCGCCGAATCGTAGTCGTAGCAGAGCAAGAGCAGCGAGGCGATCCGCGAGCCGATGTGCCCCTCGGACGCCCGCCGGATCGCGGCGTCGACCTCCTTGGGCGGGAAGTCGATGCCGAAGAAGTACTGCGCCGGCTGGCCCCCGGGGGTCATGACGACGATCCCGGCGGCGTGGGCGAACTGCTTGGTGGCCGGGTTCTGGACGTAGTGGAAGCCGACCGCGTCGCAGAGGGCGTCGATCGCCTCCTTGCGGCCGGTCAGGAACTTCCAGCCCGCCTCGGTCCCCGGGTTGTCGTAGCGTTCGAGGTAGCCGGCCTTCTTCGCCTTGGCCGACGCCGGCGTGTCGTCGGGGTCGATGCTGACGGCGACGACGTCGAAGTCGACGCCCGCCTTGATCGGCAGCGGCTTGAGGCTCCGGGTCAGGCCCGCCAGCACCTGGTTGCAGAGCAGGGGGCAGCGGTGGAAGACCAGGGCGAGCACCACCGGCCGGCGGCCGAAGCAGGCGGACAGCGGGGTCTCGCGGCCCTCCTCGTCGAGGAAGGTCGTCCCCAGCGGGACCTGGGCGCCCAGCCGCTGCTCGAACTTCACCTGCGAGGCGGTGCCGGCGAACGCCGCGGGGTCCGAGACCGGCGCGGCCTGGGTGCCGAGCGGGACCGGCTGGTCGCCGACGGCCGGGGCCGCCGCGAGCAGCGGGGCCGCGAGCATCATCAGGCGGAGCAGGGGCCGTCTCATGGCTTCGTTCCCGTCTCCGGCGCTGGGGCGGGGGCCGCGGCTTCCGGCTTCGGGGCCGCCTCGGGCTTCGCCGGCTCGGCCTCCTTCTTGACCTCCGCCGGGGCGGGCGCGGGCGTGGGAGCGGCGGCGGCCGGGGCGGCCTCCTCGGGCTTGGGCGGGACGCCGATCTTCACCGGGTTGGACGATCCTTGCAGGGGATGGAACTGGTCCATCTTGCCCCCCTTGGGAAGGCCCTTCTCGGCCAGGATCTCGATGGCGCGGTCGATGGGGATGTGGGCCGTCTTGGCCTGGGCGTCGACCCAGCCGTACGAGTCCAGCCGCGACCGCGCCCCGTCGACGATCTCGCGCGTCTCCTTGGCCGGGTCGCTCTGCAGGACCGGGGCCGGCGGCGGCGGGCCGTCGGCGAACCGCAGCGAGAGCCTGGCCTCGTCCATCACCGATTCCACGCCCACGAAGTAGCGCATCACGAAGATGATCGCCACGAACGTGGCCGCGCAGAGGGCGATCAGGATCCCCGTGTTGAACAGCACCCCCTTGAGGTCGAGGTCGGTGTTCTCGTGCAGCTCCTTGAGCTCGCGGGCCGGCTTGTAGCGGCCCTGGGGGATCATGTCCCCCTCCAGCAGGCTGGGGTCGATGTCGCTCATAGGACGGCGCCTCCGGAATGCTCGTGGGCGTGGTCGTGCGCCAGGGCTTCGACGATCCGGGGGTCCTGGAGCGGGATCAAGGGGGCCGTCCGCAGCCGGCGGACGAAGAACGAGAGCCAGACGCCGCCGATCCCCGCCAGCGCCGCGGCGTACCAGAGCACGCCCAGCCAGGGGAAGCCAGTCCCGCCCTCGCCGATCTTGGCGTAGCCGGGGAGGATCAGCCAGGCCAGGTCGACGGCCCGCATGACCAAAATCCACGAGGCGATCGGCAGGACCCAGCCCGCGTCGCGCTTGTGCTGGCGTTCGAGCAGGGCGAGGAAGGGGGCGAAGAAGCCGAAGGCGATCAGGCCGAGCGCCACCACGCCCCAGACGCCGCCGATCCGTCGCAGGTACCAGATGACCTCTTCGGGGAGGTTCCCCAGCCAGGTGATCAGGAACTGCGAGAACGACATGTAGGCCCAGAGCATCGTGAACGCCAGCAGCAGGTTGCCGACGTCGTTGAGCCGGCCCACGGTCAGGGCCGAGCGGATGGGCTCGTAGGCCGAGTTGCGGATGGTGAAGACGGTCGCGAAGGCCAGGGTCGACAGGATCGCGCCGACGATGAACATGGCCCCGTAGATCGTCGAGTACCAGTCGGGGTCGCGCGACATGCCCCAGTCGAAGGCCGCGAACGACGTCGACAGGAAGAGGACCACGAGCGCCGGGCCGGCGACGGCCTTGAGGCGGCGGCTGGGGGCCGTGTCGGAGCGGCCGTCCTGCTGCCGCGACCAGGCGTTGGCGAGGTAGGCGGCGAGGCCCCAGACGGCGAAGTAGAAGACCCCGCGGGCGGCGAAGAACGGGAAGTTCAGGAACTTCGTCTTGTGGGCCACGAGCGGGTCGGCCTGGACGACGGCGGCGTCGGCCCAGGGGAAGGCGTAGCCCAGCCTGACCCCGACCAGGATCGGCAGGAAGAAGAGGGCCATCAGCACGATCATCGCACCGGCCGCCTCGAACGGCCGCCGCAGCGGCAGGGCCCACGACCCCCCCACCAGCTGGTGGAGGAAGCAGAGGCCGATCGAGGCCACCGAGATGCTGGTCCAGAAGAGGAAGGCGGTCAAATAGGCCGGGAAGAACGAGTCCCGCGTGACGGGGATCAGGGCCCCGGCCAGGCTGACGATCAGTCCGATGATCCCGACCCGCAGCGCGGAGGCCTGGATGACGTCGAAGTGGGCCTCGAGGTCGGCCCCGGCGCGGGCGCCGGCGAAGTCGAAGCTCATTTCACGGCCTCCTGCAGCTTGCTCTGGTCTTCGGGGGGCAGCTCGGAGGCCTTGGCGTTCTGGCTGAGCTGGAGGGCCCGGATGTAGGCGGCGATCGCCCAGCGGTCTTGCGGGGCGACCCGGGCCGCGAACGAGTACATGGCACCGTGGCCGTTGCTGATCACCTGGAAGAAGTGCCCGAGCGGGGCGTCGACCAGCCGGGGCTCGGTGTACTTCGGCGGCGGCGTGAACCCGCGCTGGACGATCACGCCCCGGCCGTCGCCGAGCTGACCGTGGCAGGGGGTGCAGTAGATGCCGTAGCGCTGCTTGCCGCGTTCGAGGACCGCGCGGTCGACGGCGAAGGGGGGCTCCTGGGCGGCGACGCCGTCCTTCAGGCCGGTGAGCAGCAGCTCCCGGTCCTCGACGGCGGGGAGGCCGCGCACGTCCTCGCGGGGGACGGTGCCCAGGACCAGGGTGCGGGACGACGCGCCGTCGGAGAACAGCGTCGTCGCCTCGTACGGCTCGAACCGGGGCTGGTCGTACATGTCGGTGCAGCCCGGCGCGACGGCCAGCAGCGCGGCCAGGGCGGCGGCGGCGAGCCGCTGCGGCCGGCGGGCCGTCGCGTTCCGGACGCGGGCGGTGGTGGTGTTTGGGCGCATCGTGGGCGGGTCGGATCCCATGAGGGTCGGGTCAGTATGGTACGACGGAGATCGAGCGGGGCCCGCAGGTCTCCAGGAACGCCAGCGTCGCCTCCGGGTCGAACAGCGGATCCCGGGACTGGACGCACAGGAAGAACCCGTCGTCGGACGCCCGGGCGAACTCGGGCGCGTTGAAGACCGGGTGGTACAGCCGGGGCAGGCCGTTGAAGTAGAGCATGCCGAAGACCGCGGCGAGCGCCCCGCCCAGCACCGTCATCTCGAACGTGATCGGGATGAACGCCGGCCACGAGTACAGCGGCTTGCCGGCGATGTTGTGGGGGTAGTAGTACATCGCCGACCAGCACTGCATCAGGAACCCGCCGACGCCCCCCAGCAGGGCCCCCGCGAAGACGGTGCGGGGGACCTTGTTGCGGTGGTACCCCAGGGCGTGGTCCAGGCCCTCGACCGGGAAGGGCGTGTAGGCTTCCATCTGGCGGAACCCGCGCTCGTAGGCGCTCCGGGTCACCTCGACGAGCCGGTCGGGGTCGTCGAACTCGGCCATCAGGCCGTAGACCTCGGGGTTCTCCGGGGCGTGTTGGACGCTCATCGCTTCTCTCCAGCCGCCTCGACCGCGGCGCGGTCGCCGCCGTGGGCGGCGTGCTCGTGATGCGTCTCGTGGACCAGCTCGCGCATCTCGGAGACGGCGATCGCCGGCAGCACCCGGACGAACAGGAAGAGCAGGAAGGTGAACAGGCCGAGGGTGCCGATGAAGGTCATCACGTCCCACCGCGTCGGGCTGTACATGGCCCACGACGACGGCAGGAAGTCCTGGCTCAGGCTCGTGACCACGATCACGTACCGCTCCAGCCACATGCCGATGTTCACGAAGATCGAGATCACCCAGAGGAAGACCGCGTTGCGGCGGATCGCCGGCACCCACAGGAGCTGGGGGATCAGGACGTTGCAGGTGACCATGGTGCGGTAGGCGTTCGAGTAGGGCCCGAACGGCCGGGCGTTCAGCAGCAGAAACTCCTCGTACGGGTTGCCGCTGTACCAGGCGATGAAGAACTCCATCGCGTAGCCGTAGCCCACGATCATGCCCGTGGCCAGCATGATCTTGGCCATGTTGTCCAGGTGGCGGTCGGTGATGAAGTCCTTCAGGCCGTACCACGACCGCAAGGGGACGCAGAGCGTGACCACCATCGCGAAGCCCGAGAAGATGGCGCCGGCCACGAAGTAGGGCGGGAAGATCGTCGCGTGCCAGCCCGGGATCACCGAGGCCGCGAAGTCGAGCGACACCACCGTGTGCACCGAGACGACCAGCGGGGTCGCCAGGGCGGCCAGCAGCATGTACGCGCTCTTGTACCGCGACCAGTGCCGCGCCGAGCCCCGCCAGCCCAGGGCCAGGGCCCCGTAGATCATCGCCACGTAGCGGTTCTTGGCCCGGTCGCGGAGCGTCGCCAGGTCGGGGATCAGGCCCACGTACCAGAAGAGCGCCGAGACCGTGGCGTAGGTCGACACCGCGAAGACGTCCCAGACCAGCGGGCTGCGCCACTGCGGCAGCAGGGCCATCGTGCTGGGGTAGGGCATCATCCAGTAGAACTTCCAGGGCCGGCCCATGTGCAAGAGCGGGAAGAGCCCGGCGCAGGCCACGGCGAAGAGCGTCATGGCCTCGGCGAAGCGGTTGATCGACGTCCGCCACTGCTGCTTCAGCAGCAGCAGGATGGCCGAGATCAGCGTGCCGGCGTGGCCGATGCCGACCCACCAGACGAAGTTGATGATCGCCCAGCCCCACATGACCGGGGCGTTGATGCCCCAGATCCCGGTGCCGCGGTAGAGCAGGTTGGCGACCGCCGCGCCGAAGATCAGCAGCAGCGAGCTGGCGATCCCCATGCCGACGGCCCAGCGCCAGTCGAGCGGGCGGAGCAGGACGACGTCGCTGATCTTCGACGTCACCGTCGCGTAGGTGTGGCCGGGGGCCAGGACCGGCGGCAGCGGGTCCTTCACGCCGGCGTCGTGATGGATCTCAGCCATGGTGCGGCTCCTGGGCGGCGTCGGCCTTGCCGGCGCCGGCGGCGGGGTTGGTCAGCTTGGACAGGTAGGTCGTCCGCGGCAGCGTCCCCAGCTCGGCGAGCAGGGCGTAGTGCCGGGGCGACTTCCGGAGCTTGGTCACCGCGCTCTCCGGGTCGTTCAGGTTGCCGAAGACGATGGCCTTGGTGGGGCAGGCCCCCTGGCAGGCCGTCACGACCTCGTCGCGGCCGATCTTGCCGTGGGCGATCTTGGCGTTCTGCCGGGCCTCGTTGATCCGCTGCACGCAGTAGGTGCACTTCTCCATCACGCCCCGCATCCGGACCGTGACGTCGGGGTTCCGCATGAGCTGGAGGCTCGGCGTCTCCTTGTCGGCGTACTGCAGGAAGTTGAACCGCCGCACCTTGTACGGGCAGTTGTTGCCGCAGTAGCGGGTCCCCACGCAGCGGTTGTAGGTCATCTCGTTGAGGCCCTCGTCGCTGTGCGTGGTCGCCTCGACGGGGCAGACCAGCTCGCAGGGGGCCTTCTCGCAGTGCATGCACGGGACAGGCTGGAAGTGGACGGCCGGGTTGGCCTCGTCCCCTTCGTAATAGCGGTCCACGCGGATCCAGTGCAGCTCGCGGGAGTTGAGCACCTGGTCCTTGCCCACGACCGGGATGTTGTTCTCGGCCTGGCAGGCGATCGTGCAGGAGCCGCAGCCGATGCAGCGGTTGAGGTCGATCGCCATGCCCCAGGCGTAGTCCTCGCTCTGCTTGTACGGCGGGTCGTTGTACAGGCTGCCCGAGGGGTGGGCGTGGCCGTGCTCCCCGCCGTGGGCCTTGAAGTCCTCGAACGTCGCCACCTGGACGGGCTCGCGGCCCTCGGTCACATGGTGGTGCTGGGTGATCGCCAGCTTGACCCGGCCCGAGGTCCCGGCCAGCTTCAGGCCCGGGCTCGACCAGGGGACGTCGGACCGCCGCAGCTTGTTGGCGTCGAAGCCGATCCCGGTCCCCACGCGGCCGGCGCGGGTGCGGCCGTAGCCCAGGTGGACCGTCACCGAATCCTCGGCCTGGCCGGGGGTGATCAGGACGGGGGCCTCGACGACCGAGCTGCGGAAGTCGAGCAGGGCGAGCTGGCCCTCGACCAGCCCCAGCCGCTTGGCGAGCGCCGGGCTGACGAGCGCGGCGTTCTCCCAGGTCAGGGTGCTGAGGGGCTTGGGCAGCTCCTGCAGCCAGCCGTTGTTGGCGTAGCGGCCGTCCCAGACGGTGGGGTCGGGCCGGAAGACGATCTCCAGGTCGTCGGCCGCGGCGGCGGCGACGGCCGGCCACTGCACCTTGTCGAGCTTGGGGGCGTCGGGGGCCTTGGGCTTCTCGGCCTCGGCCGGCAGGACGACGACGCCGTCGCGGAGCGCCCGCCGCCAGGTCGCCTCGAAGCTCGCGGCCGGCAGCCTGGTCCGCCAGTAGTCGCGGACGATCTCGCGGCCCGGGACGCCGACCTGGCCGAGCAGGGCGGCGAGGACGTCGGACGTCGACCGGCCCTGGTACAGCGGCTCGATGAGCGGCTGCTGCAGGGCGACCGTGCCGTCGGACGAGCGGACGTCGCCCCACGACTCCAGGAAGTGGGCCTCGGGGACGTGCCAGTGGCTCACCGCCCCGGTCTCGTCGTTGTAGAGCCCCAGGTGGATGAGCGCCGTGAGCTTGGGGTTCCGCAGGACGTCGGCCATCTTCAGGTCGGCCGGGGCCTCGTAGGCGGGGTTGGCGCCCAGGACGAAGAGGGTGTCGACGGCGCCGGCCTCGATGTCGCGGACCAGCTCGACGAGCGAGGCGGCCTGATCGGTCGGCCCGGCGTCGGCGGGGGCCCCGTAGGTCAGGGTCGAGCCGACCGCGCCCAAGGCGGCGTTGATCGCGTGGCCCAGGGCGTGGACCTCGGCGGGCTGGGTCTCGCCGACGACGACGAGCGCCTTGCCCTTGTGGGCCTCCAGCTCGGCGGCGATCGCCGCGATCGCGGCCGAGTGGGCCTCGATCCGCTTCGCGTCGACGTCGGGGGCGCCGGCGACCTTGAGCGCCTTGGCGAGGGCCGCGGCGACGAGGTAGACGTCGGCCGAGGCGACCGGCGTGCGGACGTCGGCCTTGACGCCGGTGATGCTGGGGGTGGGCTCGAAGGCGTAGAGCCGGCTCATCGTCGCGCCTTCGACCTCGGGGTTGCGGCGGTCGACGAAGGCGCGGGAGTAGCGGACGGCGGCCGGGCCCCAGTTGAGGAAGTCGGCGTCGAGGGCGACGACGACGTCGGCCTTGTCGAAGTGGTAGGCCGGCTCATACGCCGCGCCCAGCGCCAGCTCGGCGCCCTTGCGGGACGCGTCGCGGGTGACGGGCTCGTAGCTGTGCCACTCGGCCTCGGGCATCGCCTCCTTCAGCCGCCGGATCTGGTCGATCACGGTGGGCGAGGCGATCGAGCGGGTGAGGATCCGCAGGCCTTGCCCCTTGGCCGCCTTCTTGCGCTCGCGGACGTCGACGGCGAAGCGGAGGAACCGCTCCCACGTGTCGACGCGGCCATCGTGGACGGCGACCTGCGAGCGGTCGGGGTCGTAGAGGGCGAGGACCTCGGCCTGGGCGAAGACGTCGGTGGTGCCGCCGCTGGCCGGGTGGCTGGGATTGCCCTCGATCTTCGTCGGCCGGCCCATCTGGCTCTCGACCAGGAGGCCCAGGCCGTCGCCGCCGGTCGGCGAGGCGGTGGCGAAGAAGAGCGGCTTGCCCGGGACGATGGCCTCGGGCTGCTCGACGTAGGGGACGATCTTCTCGGCCGGCTGGATCGCGCATCCGGCGACGCCGGAGAGGGCGAACGAGGCCCCCATCAGCGTCATGAACTTGCGGCGGCTGGAGTCGTCGAGGCCGAAGATCGCCGCCTGCGCCCGGGCCGCGGCGCGGGCCGTCTCGGCGGCGAAGCTGCCGTCGTCGGCCAGCTCCGAGAGGCTCCGCCAGTAGCGCGGGCCGGCGTCGCCGGGCTCGGCGTCGACCGCCTGGGCGCCGCGCATCAGCTCGACGAGCGTCAGCGGCTTCTCCAGGTCGAGGTCGGGCGCGGGGGCGGGGTCGGCGGGGGTGGGCTTCATCATCATCGGTGACAAATCGAGCAGTTCGTCAACTGGCCGACCTCCACTTGGTTCATCGTCGCGGTTGGGTGGGGGCTCGAGACGGCCGCGGCCACGGCCGCCAGCGCGCCGCCCTCGGCGTGCCCGCCGGATTCGGCGTGGCCGCCGGCCTCCGAGGCCGTCCACTCCATATTGAAGACCTGATCCTGGGGCCGCAGCCGGGGCTCCGGGTTGCGGTGGCATTCCAGGCACCATTCCATCGTCAGCGGCTTCTCCTTCCACGCCAGCGGCATCAGGTCGACGCGGCCGTGGCACTCCACGCAGCCGACCCCCTTCTGGACGTGGACCCCGTGGTTGAAGTACACGAAGTCGGGGAGGTCGTGGACCCGCGTCCAGGCGATGGGCTTCTGCTCCCGCAGGCTGGCCCGGACCGGCTCGAGGAGCGGGCTGCCGGTCCAGATCTGGGAATGGCACGTCATGCACGTGTGGGTCGCGGGCATCCCGGCCGAGGCCGCCGTCTCCACCGAGGAATGGCAGAAGCGGCAGTCGATCCCCAGGCCCTTGACGTGGTGCTCGTGCGAGAACGGAACGGGCTGTTCGCGGACCACGCCGACCTGCGTCTGGTAGGGGGAACGGACCAGGAGGTACATCAACCCCAGCAGGGCGCCCGGCCCGGCCGCGAGGCTGAACAAGACCACGCGCGAGAGCGTGTTGGCACTCGGGTGGAAGACCTGGGGCATCGCGTGTCTCGTCCTCTGTATGGGCCAAGGAATCGAATTGAGGTCATCAACCTATACGATCAAGCGAGCCCACGCAACCCGTCGGCCCGAAGGCGTC
Source organism: Paludisphaera mucosa (assembly GCF_029589435.1). Lineage (NCBI taxonomy): Bacteria > Pseudomonadati > Planctomycetota > Planctomycetia > Isosphaerales > Isosphaeraceae > Paludisphaera > Paludisphaera mucosa. The sequence continues at coordinate 150,481 of NZ_JARRAG010000003.1, forward strand.
CGGGGGCGCCGGCTTGTATTGCGCCGCGGCGTCGCGGTACGCTCCCAAACGGGATCCGGGGCGGGTGGGCCGCATGGTGGTGCGGGGCCGGCGCGGGGCCGATCGGGGGAGAAGGAGCATGAGCGATCGTGGAAGGATCCGGCCCGGGCGTCGCCGACTCGCGATGATCGCGGCGCTCGTCCCGCTGCTCGGCGTCGCCCCGGCCGCGTCGGGCGAGTCCGCCGACGGCGCAGTCCCCGGGTCGACTTCCCTCGAGAAGGCTGGTCAACAAGGTACGTTCAACGTTGGGCTGGCGCGGGCGACCCTGGCTCGGACATTCGATCCGGCCGCCGGCGGCAATGTGTCGCGTTTCGATTATACGATCAGTTCCGACGCGACTGTAGGGGTCTTTGCGAAAGAATTTGCAGGCGCCCTCTCCGCGGACCGCCCGACCCTCGTCAGGATCGGCCTGGAGGCCGGAAAAACCGGGGAGATCGCCGGCGTCGAGGCCTCGCTGGAGATCAAGGGGTCGTCCGGCGTGCAGCGGATCCCCGTCGTCCTGACCCCCCGATGGACCACGTCCGAACACCTCTTCGACGGCCGCGCGGTCGGCGCGCTCTCCGAGGTCGTCCTCGCCGTCCATCGCCGCGGCGGGCCGGACCCCGCCGTCGGAACCATATCTTTCGATGTGCGATTCGAGCCCATAACATCGTTACGGGGGCTCAGTCTCAACAGCATTGCGCGGCTCGCGGCCGTCGCGCTCGCGGCCCTGGCCGCGGCCCTCCTGGCGACGATCCTGCGGACCCTGCGGATCGGCGGCGGCGGGCCCCGAGGTCGCGAGGGCGTCGGGGCCCTGGCGCGCGACCTGGCCCTCGGCGCGGGCTGGACGGCGACGGCCCTGCTGGTCGCGGCGACGTACGCGGTCGGCGGCCTCGACGGCCTGGAGATCGGCTGGAGCGCGGCCTGGATCGCGCTCGGCGGGGCGGCGGTCGGGGCCTGGTGGACGTGGTTGCTGGCGGGGCGGCCGCCTGGCCCGTGGGAGGCCTTCCGGCACGCGGCGGTCGCCGGCCTGCTCGCCTCGTCGTCGAGCGCGATGACGCTCTTGCAGGCTCCGACGGACGGCTGGCAGCTCCTCTCGTTGAGCCGCACCGGCGCGGCGGTGGCGCTGGCGATCTACTTCGTGGCGCATGTGGGCCGACTCGCCGCGACGGGCAAGGGGTTGAAGGCGGCCGGCGCGACGCTGATCGCGGCCGCGCCGTACGTCGTGGGTGGGCTGACGCTGCTGGAGGCCGGCGCGCTGATCGGCGCCATCGGCGGCCTCGTCACGCTGGGGGCGCTCGGGACCGACTCGGCGGTCGCGGCGTACCTGGGCCGGGTCGCGGTCGTCTTCCTCTTCAACGTGCTGCTCGCGGAGGGGCTGAGCTGGGTCGTCGCCGGCCGGCCGATGCGGTCGGCGGTCGGGTTTCTGACGATGCTGGCGGCGGCCGCGGCGGTCGTCGCGGGGCCTTGGATCGCGTCGTGGGGCTCGGGCCCAGCACTCGCAGCCTGGTCGCCGAGCCTGCGTTTACCGGTCGTTTTGCTGGCGACGATCTTCTCGCAGGCCGGCCTGTGGGCCGAGGCCTACCTGTTCACGGGCCTGGCGATCGACGCCGTGAACGGCCGGCCGCCCACGGGCGACTCGATGCGGGCGCATCCGATCCAGGGCGTGAAGAAGGGGATGATCTACAGCGGCACGTTCATGGCCGCCCTGTACGTCGCCGCGGCCCTCGCCGGCTGGCCCGCGTTCCGCGCCCTGTTCGACGCCGCGCCGGCGGTCGGAGCGGCGCTCCTGGGGGCGCTGGCCTTCCCGCTGGTCAAGACGGTGTTCGAGTCGTTCGACGGCAGCCCGCCGTTCTTCGAGCGGCTGGCGCGCAGCTACCGCGACCCCTGGCTGGCGGCACGGGGGGCGGTCGTCGGCATGGGCCTGGCGATCGGCTTCCTGGGCTCGTGGCCGGACCGCGAGATGGCGCACCGGGCGGGCTTCGGCTTCCTCGTCGGCGCGGCGGCGTACGCGGGCGTCGACGTCCTCCGCGACGCCGTCCGCTCGGCGCTCGGCCGGGGGCGGCTGCAGGCCCCGCGGTTTTACGGAGCGCGGGTGGTGCTGGGCGGTTTGATTGGCGCGGCGATCGGCTTCTACGTCGACGCGGCGCAGCTCGCGGTGGTGATCGCCAAGTTCCAGCGCTACACGTCGGTGGGCCGCACGCCCGAGCCGTTCGGGATCTACCCGCTGGTGAGCAAGTGGGGCTTCATGAACCTGGGGACGGTGCAGGGGGGGGCCGACCTGCTCTTCGCCGAGGCGCTCGCGGGGGTGCTGAGCTGGTCGACGGCCGCCTGGCTGTTCGCGCTCAACCGGACCTTCATGGCGGCCGGCTTCGAGCGCCAGACCGCGCCGATCCGCGCCATGTTCACGGCCGACGGCCTGCGGCAACTCGCCGAGAACACGATCCAGGTGGCGCGCTGGGGCCTCTGGATGTCGCCGATCATCAACTCGTTCCTGCGGCCGATGGGCGAGCCCAGCTGGTACAACCAGGACGGGGCGTTGCGGACGGTCGCCTCGACGTTCCACTACCTGACGACCTCGCCGGCCGACTTCCGCGCCTGGTCGCTGCAGATGTTCATCTATCTGCTGGCGTACGACGCCGTCCGCGTCCTGATCTGGGCCGACCACATGGGCCTGCGGGTGGCGACGCTCGTCAACCTGAGCTTCCTCGGGGTCGACGCCGGCGAGCGCAAGCTGGCGCGCTACCTCGCCCCGTCGGCGACGGCCCGCTGCATCCCCGAGGCCGTCAAGCGGTTCGCCACCTGGGCCCCGCTGCTGCTGCCGTTCTACATCCCCCGCGGCGCCGACTGGGACAAGGCCTGGAGCGCGGCCGAGACCCTGAGCGCCCGCCCCGGCGGCTTCTGGGAGGACGTCCTCGCGCGGCCGATCGGCGAGCGGCTCGGCATGCTGGCCCTCGCGGTCGTCGCCTGCGCACTCGTCTGCACGATCGTCCGCCTGGTCCGCCGCCGGTTCGGGACGCGCGAGCCGGCGACGCACACGATCCGCAACGACGCCTACGAATTGACGGTCCGCGAGGACGGCGCGATTGTGGGCCGCTCGCCGTCGAAGGATCAGGACGTCGGCCGACGCTCGTACGACCTGCTCGATCCGGCCGGCCGGGCGCTCTTCCTCGTGGAAGAGGACGGGTCGGTCGCGGTCCTCGCCGGCAACCCGCCGGGTGCGGTCCTCGAGCCCGGGGCCCGGACGTGGAGTCTCCACGACGACGCCCTGAGGTCGACGCAGGGCTGGCTCGACGACGGGTTGGTGGACGTCGAGGTCAGGCTCCCCGCCGGCGGCGACCCGGTCGAGCTGTGGACGGTGACCCTGGTGAACCCGACCGACCGGGCGATGGCGTTCAAGATCGTCCCCTACCTGGAATGGGTCCTCAACCAGCCCGGGGCCGACCGCAACCACACCCAGTACAACCGGCTCTTCGCCGAGATCGAGTACGTCGACGCGCTGCACGCGGTCCTGGCCTGGGACAAACACGCGAAGGCCCTCGGCTTCCTGGCCGTCGACCGCCGGCCCGAAGGGTTCCTGTCGTCGCGCATGGACTTCATCGGCCGGGCCCGCGGGCTGGCGAGGCCCCGAGCCCTGGAGACGCTGGACTTCATGGCGGCGAACGACGAGGCGTCGCACCCAACGCTCGATCCGATCGCCAGCCTGCTCGTCGGCGTGACCGCCCCGCCGAAGTCCGAGGGGAAGGTGCGGTTCCTGATCGGCATGGCGGCCGACAAGGCGGCGGCGATCGACCTGATCGCGCGTCACCTCGACATGCCGAACGCGCGGGCGGCGGCGGCGACCCGGACGCGGAAGGCGGAGCACCGCATCGGCCACGGCGAGATCCCCCCGGGGACGCCGTCGCCCTACGCCGAGTTCTCGGAGGACGGCTCGAAGCTCACCGTCCGCACGCCGTTCACCCCCCGGCCGTTCGACCACACGATGGCCAACGCGCTCGGGCACATCGTGGTCGTGACGAATCGGGGTTTGCACACGTCGGCGAGCGTCAACGCCCAGCAGAACCGGCTCACGCCCGACTGGTCGGACGTCGTGACGAAGGAGGTCCCCTCGGAGGCCTTCTACCTGTTCGAGCCGGCGACCGGCGGGTGGTTCTCGCCGACGTACCAGCCGCTCGACGACCCCGAGGCGGCGACCGAGTCGGAGTTCGGCGTCGACGGCACGGCCGTCTTCCGCATGAGCAAGGGGACGATCGAGACCGAGCTGACCGTCTTCGTCCCGCCCGACGACCCGACCGGCGTGTACGTGCTGACGATCAAGAACCGCGGCGACGCCCCCCGGCGGCTGCGGCTGGGGGCCTACTTCCAGATGGTGCTCGCCGGCCAGCCCGAGTTCTCGGGGAGCCTGGCCGTGCGCATCGACCCGACGCTCCACGCGGCCTTCTTCGAGAACCTCCGCAACACCTTCCGCAGCGGGCCGGCGTTCGTCGCCTCGTCGAGCGAGGTCGAGCGGTTCGAGACGACCCGCGGCCGGTTCTTCGGCGCGGGCCGCGACCTGGCCCGGCCCCACTTCGTGCAGCACGGCGAGCCCGACGCCGCCGCGGTCCTCGACGACCGACCGGTCGCCGGCCTGCTGTCGACGCTCGAAATCCCGGCGCGGGGGACGCGGACGGTGGTCGTCCTGCTGGGCCAGGCCGACGACCGCCGCGCGGCCGAGGCGGTGATCCGCAAGTACCAGAACGTCGCCGCCGCCGAGGAGGCCCTGGAGGCCACCCGCCGCTGGTGGTCGGCCCTGATCGGCACCGTCCGGGTCGAGTCGGCGCTGCCGGAGTTCGACGCCTACCTCGACTGGCTCAAGTACCAGGCGCTCGCCGAGCGGATCTGGTCGCGACGGGGGTTCTACCAGGCGAGCGGCGCCTACGGCTTCCGCGACCAGTTGCAGGACTCGGTCAACCTGATCTGGGTCGACCCGGCGATCGCGCGGCGGCAGATTTTGCTGCACGCGTCGCAACAGTTCCTCGAAGGCGACGTCGTCCACTGGTTCCACCGCCTGCAGGACGGCCGCACCGGCTTCGTCGGCCGCTCGCACGCTTCCGACAACCTGCTGTGGCTGGCCTGGGCGGTGGTGGAGTACGTCGACGCGACCGGCGACGTCTCGCTGCTCGACGAGCGGACGCCCTACCTGGAGTCGGAGCAGCCATTCGACCCCCTGCCGGCGGGCAAGCACGGCATGGGCTTCGACCCGATCCGCTCGACCCGCGACGACACGGTCTATCGCCACTGCCTCCGCGCGGTCGACCTCGTGCTCGATCGCAAGATGGGGGCCCACGGCCTGCCCCTGATCGGCACCGGCGACTGGAACGACGGCCTCGACGAGATCGGCAGCCAGGGCCGGGGCGAGAGCGTCTGGCTGGGGATCTTCCTGTCGTACATCCTTCAGCGCTTCATCCCGACGATCGCGGCCCGCGACGGCGGCCTGAGCGGCCACTACGCCTCTCGCCTAACCGACCTGAACGCGGCGATCCGGGCGACCTGGCGGGGCGACCGCTACCTGCGGGCGATCCACGACGACGGCACCGAGATCGGCGTGAGGGGGAGCGGCGTCTGGGAGATCGACGCCCTCACCGCCGCCTGGGCCGTGATGGCCGACATCGACCCCGACCACGACCCGATCGTCTTCGAGACGGCCCTCGGCGAGCTGGAGCGGGAGGACACCATCCTGCTGGGCACGCCGCCGCTCCGCGAGGACACGCACCCGTACCTCGGCCGCAGCAGCTGGTACCCCGAGGGGGTCCGCGAGAACGGCATGTACTGCCACGGCGTGCAGTGGCTCGTCCGCGCCGCGCGTCTGCTGGCCGATCGGGCGCGGCGGCGGGGCGACGACGAGGCGGCGGCGGCCCACGTCGAGACGGCCTTCCGGCTCTGGAAGAAGGTCGCGGCCGTCTTCCACGCGACCCCCGAATCGATCGAGACCTACGGCGGCCAGCCCAACAAGCAGGCGGCCGACATGGTGACGACGTTCGACCCGGGCCGTATGATCTGGAATGGCTACACGGGCGCGGCCGGCTGGATGTACCGCCAGGCGATGGAGTCGGTCCTCGGCCTGGGGCTCGCCGGCGGCGACGTCCAGGACGCGGCGGTCGAGGCCGCCGAGGAACTGGGGGACGTCCGCGTCGTGCGGGACGTTTCCGGGAGCCCGTTCGCCGGCGGGTCGACCGCGGCGAGGGCCGAGGCGTGGACGCGAAGATGACGGCGAGGCGATGGATTCTAGTCGTCTGCCTGGCGATCATCCTGCCGGTCGCGTGGATGCTGGCCGCGACTCTGATCCGGGACGACCGGGAGAAGGCGGCGGACGCGCGATGGGCCGATCCCTATCTGAGGGCCGAGGACGAATACGCCGGCCGAGACGCTCGCCTCGAAGCCTACGCCGAGCAGATGCGGAAGGCCGAAGGGCGTCCCCCGGGGGCGCAGGAGCGTTGATATGAGATTTCGGATGAGATGGCTTTTCGGCCTGTCCGTGGCCCTGGGCGCGACGCCCGCCCCGGCGCAGTCGGTCGCGACCGAGCCCGGCTTCGTCTTCCCCACCGTCCCCGCCGAGCACCCCCACGCCCGGGCGCTGCTGGCGAACGCCCTGCGCTATCTGGGGCCGGACAACCGCATCTTCGACGCCGCGTCGGGCTACCCGTTCGAGGGCTGGAACCAGGACCCGGCCAAGGGGCTCTACCTGCGGTCGTTCACGCAGCTCACGGCGATCGGCCAGGGGATGGAGATCCTCGCCAACGTCGCCGCCGGGCTCTGCGACTCGCCCCTGATGTCGCGCCAGGACGCGCTCGGGCGGCTCGCGCATCAGACCCGCAGCCTGCTTCGCGACCAGGGCGACCCCCGCCTGGGCGCCGACGGCCTGCTGGGGAACTTCCTGGACCTCGCCACCGGCAAGCGGCTGGGGCCCCTGACGTCCGACGTCGACAAGGCCAAACTCGTCGCGGCGCTCGGGGCCGAGAAAGCCGAAGCCGCGTGGAAGGCGCTCGTCGCCAAGAACTGGATCACGCCGCGCAAGGACGGCGCCGAGGCCGCGGTGAACCGCACCCCCACGTTCGGCTGGGAGCACTTCGACGGCGAGCTGGCGCCCTTCCGCGACAACGAGTCGAAGCAGAAGATCATGGACGTGCTCGATGAGCGGGTCGTCATGACCGTCTTCGTCGACAACGCCAACCTCTCGTCGTCGATCGCCCGCTGCATCGGAGCGCTCCTTCGACCCGACGTCAAGGACGCCCCCGAGGTCGTCGACCTGCGGCAGAAGCTGGAGCAGTTCCTGGAGAACCAGCGCGCCGGCTACGCCCGGCTGTACGACCCCGCCGCCGGCCAGTTCTACTTCGGCCGCGACGCCTCGCGCGACCGCCTCTTCGGCTGGAACGACCTGGAGGGGAAGTGGGTCACGGGGCACGTCGACTACCTCGTCAACGAGTTCCGGGGCCCGGCCACGTTCGTCGTCCTGCGCTACGGGCTGCCGCTCGACGCGATCAAGAACCTGGGCTTCAAGATCCGCCCCTACAAGGCGGGCGACGGCCGCACGCTGCACGTGCTGGCGCCGTGGGAGGGCTCGGCCTTCCAGGGCCTGGGCTTCGAGCTGGCCATGACGGAACTCGACCGCCCGAGCTGGCGGCGGCTGCTGGAGGACTTCATCGCCGTCGAGGTCGACTACTCGACGCGCAACGGGCTCCCCGGCTTCCTCTCCGAGTCGTACAGCGGCCGGGGGACGCAGTACACGGGCTCGATCGGCATCCCCGAGGTCACCGTCGCCCCCAACCCCCGGATCACCGACGCCCCCTCGCTCTACACGATCGGCCCGGCCTACGCCGTCGCCCCCGCCAAGGTCGAGGCCTTCCTGGCCGCCAACTGGCCGACGATCGCGACCCTTCTGACCGATCACGGCCCCTGGGAGGGCTACAACGCGCCCTCGAAAGAGCCGATCACCTTCCAGACCTCGGCGCACACGTTCTCGCTGATCCTCGGCCTGCTCGGCACGGCGTCGGAACACATGAAGACGTACCTCGACTCCCGGGAGCTGGGCGCTGGCCTTCAAAGCGTCTTCCGGGCCGGCGTCGGGGCCGACCTGCTCGGCGCCGGGGCCTCGGCCTTCGCCTGGGACGCCAAGACCCACCCGATCGAGTCGGGCCGCGGCGCGGGCGCCGGATTCTTCGTCCGCAGCCCGCGGATCTCCGAGCCGGGCGTGGCCTTCGTCGCCGCGGGCGTGGGGGGCTTCGACCTCTCGGGGACCGTCCTCACCCTGAAGTACCGCCTGAAGTCCGACGCGACCGCCGCCTCGCTCGCCCTCAAGCCGGTCCCGACCGCGACCAACGCCGGCCCCGGCCTCATCCCCACCGAGGTCGCCTTCGACCTCGCCCCGACCGGGGCCGCCGACGCCGAGGTCCGCATCCAGCTGCCGGCCACCCCCGGGCTCGCGCAGGTCAAGGAAGTCGTCCTGACCCTCGCGAAGGCCGCGGCCGGCAAGCCGCTCGACCTGACGATCGTCGGCCTGGCCGCCTCGCCCCCCTGACCTCATCGCCTCGGCTGACTCGCGGGCCGCGCCAACGGCTCCGGCATCCTGTTTGCATCCGTCTCGCGGAAACGATCCGGAGGCACCGGGGCCGGGAGCCGTAATGAGCTATCGACCGATTGAAGATTATGGGTTGATCGGCGACCTGCACACCGCCGCGCTCGTCGGCCAGGACGGCTCGATCGACTGGCTGTGCTACCCCCGGTTCGACTCGCCGAGCGTCTTCGCCGCCATCCTCGACGACCGCAAAGGGGGGTCGTTCCGGGTCGCGCCGAGCTGCCCGCACGCCACGCGACGGCAGCTGTACTGGCCCGACACGAACGTCCTGATCACCCGGTTCCTGTCCGAGAACGGCGTGGCCGAGGTGACCGACTTCATGCCGGTGGGCGTGCGGGGCCGTCCCGGCGCGCCCTTCCTGGTCCGGAAGGTCCACGTCATCCGCGGCGAGGTCCCGTTCCACCTGCACTGCCGGCCGGCCTTCGACTACGCCCGCGCCGAGCACACCCTGCGGATCGACGGCGCGACGGCCACGTTCGACGGGCCGGGCCTGGCCCTGCAACTGGCCGGCGGCGTCGACCTGGAGGGCGACGGCCGGGGCGTCGCCGCCGAGTTCACGCTCAAGCCCGGCGAGACCGTCGCCTTCGCCCTCCGCGAGCCCTGCGACCGGCCGTTCGCCTCGGAGGAGGCCCAGGAGCTGATGGAAGCCGCCATCGCCTACTGGCAGCGCTGGCTCTCGCATTGCACGTACATGGGCCGCTGGCGCGAGGTCGTCCAGCGGTCGGCGCTGACGCTCAAGCTGCTGACCTACGAGCCGACCGGCGCGATCGTCGCCGCGCCGACGTGCGGACTGCCGGAACAGCCCGGCGGCGGGCGGAACTGGGACTACCGCTTCACCTGGATCCGCGACGCCGCCTTCACGCTCTACGGGCTCATGCGGATCGGCTTCACCGAGGAGGCCGGCCGGTTCATGAGCTGGATCGAGGCCCGCTGCCACGAGACCTGCGGCGACGCCCCCCTGCAGGTCGTCTACGGCATCGACGGCCGCCACGACCTGGCCGAGGAGACGCTCGGCCACCTCGACGGCTATCGCGGCTCGCGTCCGGTCCGCATCGGCAACGCGGCCTCGGGCCAGCTCCAGCTCGACCTCTACGGCGAGCTGCTCGACGCCGTCTACCTCTACAACAAGCACGGCAACCCGATCTCGTACGACCTGTGGGTCCAGCTCGAACGGATCGTCGACTACGTCTGCGAGAACTGGCGGCGCGAGGACGAGGGGATCTGGGAGGCCCGCAGCGGCCGTCGGCAGTACGTCTATTCGAAGCTGATGTGCTGGGTGGCCGTCGACCGGGCGATCCGGCTGGCCGACAAGCGGTCGTTCCCCGCCGACCGCGCGCGCTGGGGGAAGGCCCGCGACGAGATCTACCTGGACGTGATGCAGAACGGCTGGAGCGACACGAAGCAGTCGTTCGTCCAGTCGTACGGCTCCGAGGTGCTCGACGCCTCGGCCCTGATCATGCCGATGGTCTTCTTCCTCTCGCCGACCGACCCCCGGCTGCTGAAGACCCTGGACGCGATCCGCCGGCCATTCGAGGAGGGCGGGCTGGCGTCCGACAGCCTGGTCTACCGCTACGACCCCGCGCAGAGCCCCGACGGCCTGGAGGGCGGCGAGGGGGCGTTCAACATGTGCTCGTTCTGGATGGTCGAGGCCCTGACCCGCGCCGGCCGGGCCGACCCGGCCTACCTGCGGGACGCCCGGCTGAAGTTCGAGCACATGCTCGGCTACGCCAGCCACCTGGGCCTCTACGGCGAAGAGACCGGATCCCGCGGCGAGGCGCTGGGCAACTTCCCCCAGGGGTTCACCCACCTGGCCCTCATCAGCGCCGCGTTCAACCTCGACCGCTCGCTCGGCGGCGGCCGGCCGGCCTGATGCGGATCACGCGGGTTCAGGGAAATGCCCCTTCGGCCCCTCGTGCCCGACTCGTCGCTCGGCCAGGTTGAGCCAGCGATGCGCCAGGTGCCGCGCGTCGCGGAGGTCGACGATCGCGTCGGAGCACTGGACCCGGGCGCGCTCGTATCGCTCGCGGCCGATGAACTGGTTGCTGCCGGGCTCGTCCAGATAGCCCTGAGCCTGTTCGAGGCGGCGCAGGAGGTCCTGGATCCGTCCCTGAAGCCGCACCATCCGGGCGTAGGTCTCCATCATATCAGCCAAGTCCGCGTCTTTCGGCGTCCTGAGGTCGTCCATCGTCGGGCCTCCTTCCCGTCGTACTTCCGTCGATGCCACGTCGCATCGAGACGAGCTTACGACATGTAGGATGTGATCACGATTCAGTTCGACCAGGATTCCGGCCCGCATCGGCTATTTTCCTGGCGCCAGTCGGATCATCGGGCTCGGGTGAAGTGGATCCCGGGGACCCGTGGATCCGAAGATCACAGCCACCGGCTGGCCGCATCGGCCTCGAAGGCGCCTGTGACCGGTCCGGCGCGCAGCTTTCGCATTCCGCTCCATGGTGGGAAGAGTTTGTTGTTCGTTTCGCCTCGGAAACCGACCGAGTTCCGAAGTCCTTCGGAGCCTTGTCGTCTCCAAAGTCGTTTCTGGGCCCATCCTAAGATAAGGCGGCTTCACCGGGCGATCGACCCGGGGGCGCACGCGCCACAAGGAGGCGGGTCGACGACGATGCACCAGGGTGGAGGATTTCTTTACGCGGCGGCGGGCGTCTCGACGACATTCGCCGGCAGCGCCGCCCTTTCGTGGCTCCAGACGCCGGCCGGCGCGTCGGGGATCGCGACCGCGGGGGCCGTCGGCGCGTCGGCGTGGGCCTGGTGGCTGGCCAGGCGCGACGCGAAACGGCGCAGCGACCTGGAATACGAGGCCGAACGGCTCCGCGTTGAACGGGCGGCCGAGGTCGAGCGGCTCCGCGTAGCCCGCGAGGCCAAGATCGCGGACGAAGTCGCGAGCGTCGTCGCCGAGACCCTCGTCAGGGAGATGTCAACGGCCGTCGCCCAGGCGGTCCACGACCTGTCCACGGGCGGCCTGCTGGAGAACCTGACCAACGCGAAGGCCCTCGCGGCCGGCCTCTCGGCCGCGATCCCCGAACTGGCCGGCCTGGCGAAAGCCGCCGTCGACTCGAACCGTCCGGCTCCGACGCCGCGCCCCCTCGAGAAGTGCAGGGGCCGGACGACCGAAGCTGAGCAGCCCGAATGAACGGCCGGCTCCCGAGCGCGACGGTCGCAGGGGGCCCTTCAATGGTCTTCGGCCGAGCGAACGCGGAAATCGGCGGGGCGATCGAAGTACTATTTAGACTAGGAACATATTACGACGCAAATGTCCGAATCGATTCCGCTTCCACCGCGGCCGGGGGGGTCTCGCCGATCGGCGCATGACGGCGCCGCCGACCCCAGACTCTTCGCAAGGTGCCCGGCGGCGTTCTCATGCGGACCAGGGGGGCGACGCGGATCCGACCGTCGTCGCAATTAAGGGCCGGCGCCGACCCCCGCCGCGCCTCCAGAGTACGCTGAACTTATCTAGAATTCAACTATGTTCGCATAAGTAATATCAGAATGTCTTGCTTTTATGCCTGATTACGCTCGCGCGCCGCCCGCCGAGGCCGTAATCTCGACGGGCGGCGCAGGACCTTCCGTCGTCCTGCGGCGTCTGTAAGCGGGTCAGGGGGGCGACGCGGTGCTGGCCGTCGTCGCAATTAGGGGCCGGCGCCAACCCCTGCCGTATCCACAGAGTATATCAATCATATCAAATATTCAAGCGGATTTTGATAAATTGACATTCTAAATCGAACGCAGTTCGAAATCGTGTCGAGGGCCGCCAGCCGGCCGGTCGAGGCGAGGCCGCCGTCCCGGGCCGTCAGCGGCCCGCCCGGGGCGCGGCGGCGGTGGGGAGCGATTGCAGGAGCATGTCGACGTCGACGGGCTTGACGAGGTAGCCGTCGAAGCCGGCCTGCTTCGCCCGGCGGACGTCCTCCTCCCGGCCGTAGCCCGAGACCGCGTAGAGCGCGACCCGGCCGCCGAAGCGGCCGCGGAGCCGCGCGGCCAGCTCGTAGCCGTCCATGCCGGGCAGGCCGATGTCGAGGACCGCGACCGCGGGGAGGTCGGCCTCGGCCGCCGCGAGCGCGGCGGGGCCGTCGTGGGCGGTCCGGACGTCGAAGCCGCGTTCCCGCAGGAGCCGGGCGAGGCCCGACACGCCGTCGACGTTGTCGTCGACGAGCAGGATGCGGCCGCCGGCGGGCGGGCGCGAGGGGGGGGCCGCGACGGCCGGCGCCGGGGCCTCGGCCGCCTCGCGGGCCAGGGGGAGCCGGACGGTGAAGGCGCTGCCGCGGCCCAGGCCGGCGCTCTCGGCGGCGACGTCGCCGCCGTGCAGCTCCACGAGCCGCCGCACCAGCGTCAGGCCGATGCCGAGGCCGCCGTGCGAGCGGGCGATCGAGTCGTCGACCTGGCCGAACAGCTCGAAGATCCGCCCCAGGTCTCCCGGGGCGATGCCGATGCCGTCGTCCTCGACGCGGAGCGTCGCACGGCCCCCCTCGGCCCGGGCGACGATCGCGATCCGGCCCGACGCGTCGGTGTACTTGGACGCGTTCGCGAGCAGGTTGACCAGGACCTGCTCCAGCCGCGTCGGGTCGGCGTCGACGGGGAGCGGGCCCTCGTCGAGGGCCAGGTCGAGCGCCTGCGACTTGGCGGCGAGCTGGGGCCGGACGGCCTGGGCGGCGCGCTCGACGACGACGCGGGCGTCGAGGGCCTCCTTGCGCAGCTCGATCTTCCCCAGGCTGATCCGCGAGACGTCGAGCAGGTCGTCGACCAGGTGCGCGAGCTGGCGGCCCTGGCGGTCGACGACGTCCAGGGCCCAGCCCCGGCCCGACGCCTCGTCGGGGGCCAGGCGGGCGACCCGCGCCGCGTTGGCGATGGCGGACAGGGGGTTGCGCAGCTCGTGGGCGAGCGTGGCCAGGAACTCGTCCTTGCGGCGGTCGGCCTCGCGGAGGGCCTCCTCGGCGCGGCGCAGCTCGGTGACGTCGGTGAGCGTGGCGACGAAGCCGACCACGATCCCCTCGACGTCCTTGAGCGGGCCGACGCTCAGCAGCAGGTCCAGGTCGCGCCCCCGCGCGCCCTCGGCCGCCGTCAGGCTGACCTCCACGCCCCGGACCGTCTCGCCGGAGATGACCCGCGAGATCGGCAGCACGAACGGCGAGCCCGCCGCGCCGCCGCGGCGGATCAGGGGGAAGGCCTCGTCGAAGCCCAGCCCCCGCGGATCTCGCCCGCAGAGCCGCCGGACCGCCACGCCGGCGCGGATCAGGGTGCCGCCCGGGTCGCCGACGACGATGGCGTCGACGGCCTGCTCGAGGATCGACCGCGAGAGGGTCTCGGCGGCGACGACCTCGGCGAGCCGGCGCTGGTCGGTCAGGTCGGTGATGATCAGGCAGGCCACCCCCTCGCCGGCCGGCTCGCCCGTCGCCACCCGCACCGGCAGGCTCTCGCCGTCGCCTCGGAGCAGCAGCACCTCGCCCCGCGCCCCCGCGCCCCGGGCGAGGACCTCGGCGAGCGTGGGACGGCCGGCCTCGGCGATCAGGTCGCCGACCGGCCGGCCCAGGATCGCCTCGCTGGGCCGCAGCACGGCCCGGGCGAACGCGCGGTTGGCGTACAGGATCGTGCCGTCGGCCGCCACCGTAAGCGCCGCCTGGTGCATCGCCTCGACGAGGCGGCGATAGGGGTGCTCGGCCGTCTCCAGGGTGATCACCCGGTCGTCCTCGGCGTCGGCGTCGGCCCCGGCGGCGACGACGAAGGCGTCGACCTCGCCGTGGCGGATGGCGCGGATCGTCTCCTCGGCCTCGCCCAGGCGCAGCCGCAGCTCCTCGATCTCGGCCCTCAGCCGCGCGACCGACTCGGCGTCGGCGTCTTGCGCACCGTCCTGAGACATGGCGTCCTCGTCGCGGCGCGATTAGGGGTCGATCTGGAGGCCGACGAGCACGCGGTCGGCGTTGGACAGGTCGCCGATCACCTTCCGGAGCGGCGCGGGGAGCCGGCGGACCAGGGTGGGGATGGCCACGATCTGGTCGGTCCGGGCGCGGGCCGGCTGCTCGACCAGGTCGATCACCTCGATCCGGTAGCGGCCGGCGGCGATGTTCTCCTCGCAGACCCGCCGCAGGTTCGCCAGGGCGGCGACCGACTTGGGCGTCTGGCCGGCGATGTAGAGCCGCAGCTCGATCACCCCGTCGGCTTCGGGCGGGGCCCCGTCGCCCGCGTCCGATTCAAGCTCGCGATCCATGGTCCCCCTCCTTCGTCGGCCGCCTCGGGGCCGCCGTCTCGTCGTCCTCGCCCACCTTGCGGCTCTGCGCCATCGTCTCGCGGTCGAGCGTCCGGCGGCGTTCGCGGGCCTGCGATTCCTCGTCCGTGGCCGTCGCCTCGTCTTCGACCCGGTCCAGATCGGCCCGGAGGGCGGCGATCTGGGCCTCGAGGGCGGCGCGGCGGCGTTCGACCTCGCGGCGGCGGCGGGCGTCCTCCTGCTCGCGGGCCGCCGTCGCGGCCGCCTCGCGCGCCTCCTGGGCGAGCCGCATCGAGCCGGTGAGCACGCCCTCGGGACCCACGTAGACGTCCAGAAGCGCGATGCCGCGGTCGGTCAGCAGGTACTCGCGGATCTGGTTGGAGTGCGCCATGCCGCGCGACTTGAGGATGTACATCCCGCGGTTGCGCTCGCCCCCCAGCTCGATGTCGCGCACCAGGATCCAGCTGTCGATCAGCGACGAGATCCCCAGGTCGGTCTGCTCCAGGCTGGCGTCGCCGGCCGAGTTCAGGCTGGTGAACAGCGCCGTCACCTGGCGGTGCTTCAGCGCGTCGATCAGCCGCAGCAGCATGGCGTGCGCCTCGCCCGGCGTGCCCGCGGAGATCATGTTGCTGATCGGGTCGACCACCACGACGTCCGGGCGGAAGTCGCGGATGAGCTTGAGCATCGACGCCAGGTGGACCTCCAGGCCCGAGAAGGTCGGCCGCGTGGCGTGGAAGAGGAGCAGGCCGTCGTCGATCCAGCGCTGCAGGTCCAGGCCGATCGACCGCGCGTTGCGCACCGCCTGGCTCCGCGACTCCTCGAAGGCGAAGTACAGGCAGCGCTCGCCGCGCCGGCAGGCGGCCTCGGCGAAGTGGCCGGCGAGGCTCGTCTTGCCCGAGCCGGCCGTGCCCGAGACCAGGATGCTCGACCCCCGGTAGAAGCCGCCGCCGCCGAGCATCGCGTCGAGCTGGGGCACGCCGCTGGAGACCCGCTCGTCGGACGCCTCGTGCTGCAGGCCCATCGACGTGACGGGCAGGACGGTGATGCCCTCCTCGTCGATCAGGAACGGGAACTCGTTGGTCCCGTGGCTCGTCCCCCGATACTTGACGACCCGCAGCCGCCGGGTCGAGACCTGGTCGTACACCCTGTGGTCGAGCAGGATGACGCAGTCGGAGACGTACTCCTCCAGGCCCTGCCGGGTCAGCGTGCCGTCGCCCCGCTCGGCGGTGATGACGGCCGTCACCCCCTTCTCCTTCAGCCACCGGAAGAGCCGCCGCAGCTCGGCGCGGAGGACCGCCTCGTTGGAGAGCCCGCCGAAGAGGGTCTCCAGCGTGTCCAGGACGACCCGCTTGGCGCCGATCGAGTCGATCGCCAGCCCCAGGCGGATGAACAGGCCCTCCAGGTCGTACTCGCCGTTCTCCTCGATCTCGCTGCGATCGATGTGCACGTAGTCGACGGCGAAGCGGCCCTCCTCGACCAGGCGGTCGAGGTCGAAGCCGAGCGAGCGGACGTTCTGCGTCAGCTCCTCCTCGCTCTCTTCGAAGGCCATGAAGACGCCGGGCTCGCCGTGCAGGAGCACTCCCTTGACCAGGAACTCCATGCCGAACAGCGTCTTGCCGCAGCCGGCGCTGCCGCAGATCAGCGTGGGCCGGCCCCGGGGCAGGCCGCCCCCCAGGATCTCGTCCAGGCCCTCGATCCCCGTCGGGACCTTGGGCAGCGCCCGGGCCTCGCGCCCGACGCCCCCCCGGCCCCCCACGGCCGTCGTTTCCGCCCCGTTGCTCATCGCTCCCCGCCTTCGTCCCCGACCGCGCCGGCGCGTCCCGGCCGCGCCTCGGGGGCCGACCGGCCCTCGACGCGCAGCAGCATCGCCTCCAGCTCGTTCTTCTCGTAGAGCCGATAGCCGTTCACGGGATGGCGGCGCGGCGTCAGCTTGGCGGACCGGTCCCAGTTCCGCAGGGTCTCGGCCGAGACGCCCAGGAATTCGGCCGCCCCCTTGACGGTCAGATACCCGTTCAACCGCCTCGGCATGCCCCGACTCCCCGGCCCGCGCAAACCTACCCAAAGCCTGGTAAGCCCCAGCGAGCTTATCGGAAGGCCGACGCCGCGGTCAAGCGGCCCGCCGCGGCCGATCTCGGCGACCCCTCGGGGGTCGTCGTACGGCGGGTCGCCAGGCCGTCGGAGGAGCATCGGAACGTCGCACGGCGGGATGAATCGCGAACACGCGGTCAATCCGGGGATTCGACCGTCCATTCGCACTCGTAGACGTAGCCCGCCTCCGCATTGACGATCGACCAGGCGATGATCGAGCCGTAGGGATGGTCGATCGTATACTGCGACTCGATCTCCCGGACCGTGGCAGGGTCTCCCGCGGCGTAGCGGATGAGGCGGTAGTCCTTGTACGGCCGCGATTCCGGGAAGAGGACCCACACCGAGGCCTGCTCGGTCGCGGCGGGCGGCGAGTACCGCAGCCAGTTCTCGTGCGCGCCCTTGCGCGCCTCGAAGTCGTGGACGGTCGCCTCGATCTCGACGTCGATCGGGCTCCCGGCCCGAACCTTGGACACGTCGAACGCGAGTTCCCAGGTGGTCTCCGACTTGCCGGTTTCGGGGGGGATGCGGCGCACGACGGGCTTCAGCTTTTCCGGGCCGCCCTGGAAGTCGATCCGATCGAAGGGGACGCGGGGGTACTGAAGGACGAACACGGACTCGTCCCCCCGTTTCTTGATGCGGACCCGCCTGTAATAGTGCGCGGCGTCCCGCGACTTCGACCGCCGCCAGTCGCGCAGGTCGACGATGCTGGTGTCGCTCAGGAACTCGAACCCGCGGTAGTCCACGTTCCGGGACGCCTGGGCGACCTCCTGGACCGGGAGCGGGGTCCACGACGGGGCGGTCGTCCGCTGGACGATCTCCAGGATCTTGCGGAAGTCCGGGCTGCCGTGGGTGATCGCGTCGACGATCACGGCGTTGGCGTTCGCCTGCCGTCGGTAGCGGTACAACGCCACCGGGAGCACGCCGAGCAGCAGGACGAGCAGCGGGATGTAGACGTAGGTGGGCCAGTCGTGGAGGTCGAGCAGCGTGCTCCAGACGCGACGATTCGCCGAGCCGCGGAGCTGCTGGGCCTGTCGAGTCACGAGGGCGGTCACGGGCGGCGAGGCGTCGCCGGGCCGGGCCGCGTCGCCGCGGGCCGTCGGCGGGTGCTGCGGATCGTCGCCGTCCGACCGCTTCATGGGGTCCCACGGCGGCGAGGAGGGCAGGCTCGACCCGTAGAGGTCGGGGCGGGTCCGGCACTGTTTCCGGGCCACGCAGTAGCCGTGCTGGACCAGCGCGGTGATCTCCAGAGGCGAGAAGCGATCGATGTCCGTCCGGACGTTGGCCACCTCGGACTGGATGACCGCGTGGAGCGCCGTGGGGTCGTCGCCCGGCGCGACCTGGTCCAGGGACGCCACGAACAGGAAGCGGGGATCGTCCTGGAACTTCTGCTTCTCGAGCTGGCCGACGCGATCCCAGAGGATGTCGGTGGCTCGCATGGCCCGGCCGATCATCCCCAACGGCTTGGGCCGGATGATGCTGAACGTCTTGCCGACGTCGCTCACGATGATCTGGTCGAGCGACGGGTCGAGGTCCTCGATCAGGTCCATCGCCCGCACGCCCAGGTTGTCGTAGACGCCGCCGTCGGTGAACGTCTGCGGCGGGAACTCGCCATCCGAAAGCCCGAGGTCGTCGGCCGTGATCAGCGGCGGGGGGAAGAATCCCGGGAAGGCCGACGACGCCGTGACCGCCAGCGCGATCGAGGCCAGGCGGGCCGGGAGGACTTCGACCTTGACGCCCCCGGGCGTCCGATGCTGCATGATCAGGCCGGCCTTCGTGAAGGAGCAGAGGCCCCCTTCGCTCACGTTCGTGGTGAGCAGATGCAGCTCGGGCGTATCCGGCAGCTGATGCACGCGGGCGTCGCCGTAGAGGTGCTTCGCATACAGCTTCTCCAGCAGCCCCGTGGGCGTGAGGGCGCGGCTCGGCCCGCGGGGCGAGAGCCGCTGGAGCTGACGGAGGGGGACCAGGAACGGGATGCGCCGGGCGATCTGGTTCCGGGCGTCGGCCCGGACGAAGTCGATGATCTTCGCGGCCGCCTCGTCGAAGTCCGCCGCGGAGCCGGTGTAGCGGCCCCAATTCAGCGCGAGGTGGGCCCCCAGGATGCTGCCGCCCGAGACCGAGACGATGTGCGTCACCTCGCCGAGCCGGCCGGCGTCGTGGAGGAACCGCACGACGCCGAGGTGGAACAGGGTGGCCCGCAAGCCGCCGCCGGAGAGAGCCAGTCCGAGACGAGGCATCCTACCTCCTCCTTCATTTCGTCCCATGACGGGGTGGGAGACCCCCACCTCCGGGCGACCGCCGATATCGAAGTCCTAGCGGACGACCGCCGACGGGCCGCTCCGGCCGTGCCCGTCGGCGTACGATCCGCCCCGCGGAGCGGACGGGCGGTCAGCGTCCCGGGCCGAAGCCGCCGGCGCCCAGGCCGGGCCGCACCCCGATGCCGGACGCCGGCCCGCCCAGGCCGCCGGGATTGTAGCCGGGCCGGCCGAGATCGTAGCCCCCGCCCGGATAGGCCCCGCCGGGATAGGCCCCGCCGGGATAGGCCGCGTCAGGATAGGCCCCGGCGGGATAAGCCGCGCCTGCGGCGGGCGCGGCGTAGCCGCCCGAGGGGTCGTATTGGCCCGTGGGGCTCGGGGAGGCGTACCCCGCATAGCTCTGCGTCGCGGCGTAGCAAACGGGCTGGGCCGCGGCCTTCCGCCGCCGATGGCACGCCTCCGACGTGCTCGCCCATGCGGCGACGATCAGCGAGGCCGCCAACAGACTCCGTACCAAGATGCGCGTCATGAGAGGTCCTCCACGGGGAGGGGACGTTCGCGTATCGGCCGCAAAATCGCGGCGGAGCGCGACGTCGCGCCGACCCCGTGCACGCCACCCTAAACCGCCCAGCCCCCGGAAGCTAGATAGTGAAATCCATTTATTTCAAAATGGCTTTCAACACCATACATCGATTTGATTCACGAAAGCGATGGATCGTGCATGCGTCCTGCGGCACGTCCAGCGGTGACGTCCCGCCCGGTCCCACTCGGCGCGTCGGGGTGCGGCCCGACGCCCGGATCCGGCCTGAGGATCAGAACGCCTTCACGATCGCGGTCGACATCTGGTAGTCGTACGGCTTGTCGCCGGTCAGCGGGAACTCCCAGTAGTGCAGGAAGTACCAGTTCCCCGTGATCTGGAACCGCGTCCCCGGTCCGACGGCCACGTAGGTCGGCCGGTTGCGGTCCTCGAGCGGCACGATGACGTTGCAGTTGGCGTAGAACACCAGGTCGCCGAACGCGACGTCGTGGGGCGTGAAGTAGCGGCCGATCGCCAGGTCGAAGTTCAGGTTCGTCTGCGAGGTCGACTCGCCGAACACCGGCCCCCCGGGCGTGAACACCGGGTCGGGCCGCTGGTCGTTCTTGTTCAGCGGGACGTTCACGCCGGTCCCGCCGCGCACCACCCACGCCCCGACCGGGTTGCTCCAGAACGAGTAGCGCGGGAACACCGTCATCAGCTTGCCGCCGGTCGCGGTCTGGCCCGTCGGCACGATCGTGCCGAGCGTGAACAGCTGGGTGAAGCCCTTCGACTCCGAGAGCAGGAACGAGCCGGCGATGGACATGTCGCCGAAGTCCGACCGGAAGCCGCGCCTCGGGTCCTCGGTGCCGTTGGCCGAGACGAACGGCACGTTGAGGAACACCTCGAAGCGGCGGCTGAAAGGCAGGAAGATGCCGAAGTCGCCCCGGTAGCCCTGCCCCCCGAACGGCTTGGACAGATTGTTCTGGTAGATCGCGTCGGCGAGCCAGAGCCGATAGAAGACGCCTTCGAACGACCCCAGCCACCCATGGCGAGGCGTCAGGCCGGATTGCCCCGCGGGGCCGCCGGCCCAGGGCTCCCTCCAGCCCTCGCTGAAGAACGTGCCCAGGCTCAGGGGCCGCCAGGGGTTGGGGTCGTCCGGGTCCTCGAAGATCGACGACGCGATCGTGTCGAAGAGCCCCATCTCGACCCTGGGGGCCGCCGGCGGCGCCGCGGGGCCGGGAAGGGCGAGGGGCGGCGGGCCGGATCCCCCCTCCGCCTGCGTTTCGACGCCCGCGAAATCGGCGTAGCTCGGGGCCGGCGGCGAGGGCGCCTGCGCCCGGGCGGCGGCGGCCGAGGCGAGGCATGAGACGCCGAGCGCGGCCGCGAAGCGGAGAGCCTGCAATAGGGAGGGTCGGCTTCCTGCCATCGTCCCAGCTCCGGATGAGGGGGTGACGTCCTCGTCATCGCTTACGGGCGGCCGCGAAGCGGCGGCGGACGACCCCGACGGGCCTGGACTCCGCCCGACGAGGCGTGCGTCCTATCTTTTCGGATGAAGAGGATTTGCGACTTGGGCGATTCTCGATCGAACGATTGGAATCACGTTATGTTTCTTTGGCGTCTTGAAAGCGTGCGTGGCCTCGAAAGGGGTTTTCTCCAAGTCTCGATTCGCCCGCCGGGCCCGACGCTCGTCCCGAGTCCCGGCCGGAACTCCCGACATGCCGCTGCTCAAGCGTCGCGACCTTGAAGAGAGAGCGACGACGAGGCTCATCCAGATCGTTCATCCGATCATGGACGTCCCGTCCCAGAGGCCGGGGAGCGACCTCAAGGCGACCATGGGCCGGGCGGAGCGGACGGGGCCGATCGGATCCCCAGCAACTCGACCTCGAAATCGAGCGTCGAGTTCGGCGGTACGGGGCCCTTCTTCGTCCCAAGGCGTCCTCGGGCGGGATGATGAGCTTTCGGATTCCTCCGCCTCATCCCCACCAGCCCGACCTCCCAGCCCCGGATGAGACCGCCCTTCCCGACGATGAACGTGCTCGGGGCGTTCCGATCCCTCGACGAGTCGAACTTCGTGCCGTCGGCCAGCGTGCCCATGTAGTGGACGGTCACCGCGTCTCCCGCCCGGACCGGCGGGCCGGTCCCGACCTTGACCTCCTCGATGCGCGTGACGGCGGGCCTGAGGTAGGCGATCACGACGGCAGCCAGAGCCACCAGCGCCAGCATGCCGCCGATGCTGATGGTCAGGCGGGGCCTGGGAGGCTTCAGCATGGGTCGGACCCACCGGAAGGGGATCGATCGAGCCGGGAGGAGCGGCCCCATTGATCGATGAGACGTGACGCTCACCGACGAGGCGCCGGCGAGTCGCTTGATCACTCGTAGATTTGACGCCATCTCCCCTTCACCTTCCAAACGCCTTTCGACTCGCCCAGGTAATACAGGTCGACGATCCCATGCGGCGACGGCCCATGATCCATGAGGACGACCGAAGTCTTGCCGTCGGCCGAGTAGCCCGGCAGATAGAAACGGAGGTAGCCGCGGTTGTTCGGGTATTTCTCCTCGAGAGGGCTCTTCTTGGAGGAGAGTGACGAGGGACCTGTCAGCAAGGTATCGAGGTCGTCAAGTTGCACTCGCTCGTCGGCGATGCCGAGGTCCTTCAGCGGAAAGGGGCCCTCCTTGTTGCGCAGCTTCAGGTCTGCCAGGTGCCCCTTCGGGATCTCTCCGCCGTCCTCGAACGATTTGAGATAGAGCTGGTCGTCCGCCCTCTCCTTCAGGGATCGAGTCCTGGCGTCGACGACGACGACCTTGCCGAACTTCCGTCCGGTCCTCTTCAGGTAGACGAGGTAATTCTCGTTCAAGGGATTCTTCGGGTCCATCTCGTCGGCGATGACGGCCTCCAGGACCTTGCGGTCCCGGTCCCGCCCTTCGGGCCCTCCCGCGACGGCCAAGGTCCAGGACGCGACGCCCAGGAGCCCGGCGGCTCCGGCGGATTGGATCAGAAATCGGCGTCGGGACGAGCGGCTCAAGGGATGCTGCATCCTTTCTTGTTGCGGTTGGACGGGTGGGGCTCCCGGCGGCGCGTCGACCGGTTGAAGATCGTTGCGGAGCACGGCAGGCCGCCCCATGCGATCCCGAATCGAGGATTCGACGGGGACGTCGATCACGCGATCTTACGGAGTCTCCGTCGATAATGGGATGTATGACGCAACAGGATCGAGTTGGGGGTGGATCGACCGACGGCGGCCGCGGGCCGCAGGAGTGGGGCATGGGATTTCCGGCGCGATGCAGGCTTCGGTCGATGATGATCGTCGTGGCCGCGGTCGGGATCGGCCTTGTCGCCTGGTGGCCTTCCCTGGTGGAGCCGATTTTGCTCACGGTCTCCATCTTCGGCCTGCTCGGCCCCGTCGCGGGGATCCTGATCCTCGATCTTCGATGTCCCGCCCGGGCCGTCGAGGGCGGGATCATCGGCGGGGCGGTCGGTTGAGCCGTGTCGGGAGGCCTCGTCGCCTTCGTGGCCGCGTCGGCTCAGGAAGGGGACGTGTTGGAAGTGCTGGTCTTCACGTGCCTCGTATTCATCCTAGCCTCCTACCCCGGCATCCTCGTGGGCTCGCTCGTCGGGGTGGTCGCGTCAGTGGGCACGACCCCGAGGGCCGAGGCGGCGGCGCGAGCCCTCGACTCGGACCTGGCAGAATTTCGCGCGGACGGAACATCCGAATTCTTATAGGTTTGA
This sequence comes from Paludisphaera mucosa, assembly GCF_029589435.1. Classification (NCBI taxonomy): domain Bacteria; kingdom Pseudomonadati; phylum Planctomycetota; class Planctomycetia; order Isosphaerales; family Isosphaeraceae; genus Paludisphaera; species Paludisphaera mucosa. Next base: position 173,902 of record NZ_JARRAG010000003.1, read on the forward strand.
TGTTTAAATTTGAAGACCTGGAGGATCAGCTTCTCGCAAACGTCTGCTGGATCGCCTCTCCCAGAATCGTGAATTTGCGATCATCACCGGCGAGCCGGTTGATGAACAAGTCGTCGTAGCTGCACATTATGGAAAATTGGATGGTGCCGAACCGGACCTTGACGCCCTTCTCCACAAGACTGCCGCAGCCTGGTGGCGTCCAGCCGGCATCGGGAATCGAGACGCCGTCGAAACTCTCGACCCACTGCAGAATTTCGACGGCGACATCCATCGAGTAGCGGCCTGGCGTCTTGAGCCAAAGTCGCCGCCCGGGCGTCCAATCCTCGACCAACACCTCGTCCGCCACGATCACCCCGATCAGTCTCACGGCCAGGCGCGGCCTCCCGCCTCGTCGAGCCAAAGTTACGACGGGCGATGGTCTGAAAGCGAGGAGAAATTCCGACCCGCCGGTGCGTCCGATGATGGGGGTCGTCTTCCGTCGGCGGATCCGGCCTGCGACGGGTGACGCATCCTGGCGTCGACCCGAGCGTAGGGCGGGGCGAGGGGTTGGCAGCGGCGGACGACGTCGGCAACCCCCGCGGATCGTCGCATAGGGGAAGGTCCGCCCTCGCGTCGTCCCGTCGTTCGAAAAACCGCCCGGCGTTTCGCACGGGCGGTTTCGATGCACCGTTCATGTTGCGCGTCCCGCTCGGACGCACCCAGGGAGCCTGGGGGGGGATCGTCGAGCCGGCCTCACGACCTCCGGGACGCGTAGGCCAGGGCGAGCAGCCCGTACGCGGTCACGAGGTTGGCGTCGCCTTCCATGAACCCGTCCGTCGCGTTGACCCAGCTCCCGTCCGGGTTCTGGCGCTTCGCGAGGGCGTCGTACAGGTCGGATCGCCAGTCGTGCGAGCCCCCCTCGGAGTCCACGAGGGTGGGGCTCCCGATGGCGGCCAGCGTCTTGGCGAAGGCCTGGTAGTAGTAATAGAGCCCCCGCTGCCCGAGGCCGGGGTTCTCCTCGACGCTGTAGTGCCGTACGAGGAACCCGCGGGCCGCCTTGACGCGCGGGTCGTCGGCCGTCAGGCCGGCGTAGATCAGGCTGCGGAGCCCGGCGTAGGTCATGCTGCCGTAGGAGCGGAGGCCGCCGTCCTCGGCCTTGCCCGCGACGCTCGTGCCGCCGTTGGCGGTCGTGTAGATGAACCCGCCGTCGTCGACTTTGCCGGCCCACGGCTGGTCGTTGAACTCGCCCTTGAGGTTCTGGCACCGCGAGATGAAGACGATCGCCTTCTTCAGGGCGGGGTCGTCGGCCGGCACGCCGCTGTCGCGGAGCGCCTCGATCATGAAGGACGTATTCGAGAGGTCCGGGCGCGGCGGCCGGGGGGTCGCCGCCTTCGTCGCGTCCTTCTTTGCGGGCTCGGGCCGGGGGGCGGGGGGGGCGGACGCCCCGCCGGGCCCGTAGCCCGCGCCGCCGTAGAACGGATGGTCCCGGGGCGTGCCGTTCGTCTCGTCGAACTGGGTCGAGCGGAGGAACCGCTGCGCCCCCTCGATCAGGGATTTGTATTTGCCGTCCCGGTCGGCCTCGTGGAACGCCATCAGCGCGACGCAGGTCGCGTAGCTGGAGTGGCGGACCCCCGCCAGGCCCCCCGCCTTGGCGTCTATGGATTTCTCGAGGTAGGCCAGGCCCTTCGCGACCGCGGGCTCGTCCGGCGTCGTCCGCCCGGAGCGGAGCAGCCCGGTCACGACGAGGCCCGTGATGCCCGGCTCGTTGCGGTCGGGCGACCAGCTCCCGTCGGCCGCCTGGCGGCCCTTCAGGAACGCGACGGCCTTCGAGGTCAGCGCGGCGGGGTCGGTGCCCGCCAGGGCGGCCAGGCCCCACGTCGGCCGGGACGCGACGCCCAGGAGCCCGGCGGCTCCGGCGGACTGGATCAGGAATCGGCGGCGGGATCGGCGGCTCATGAGATGATGCGTCCTTTCCTGTTGCGGGTTTCGAGAGAATCGTGGGTCCTGGAGGCGCAGTCGAGTTTCGAGCGACGGCGGCCGGCTCAATCGAGGCGGAACGGTTCGAGCGTGGTGTCCGACGAGCCGACGGTCGCTTTCGGGGCGGCGTCCGGGTTCGCGTATTTGCCCTTCCAGACGTCGAACTCGGTGTCCAACCCCCGCTTGTCGGCCCCCGCCCGCAACAACTCGAACGTGACCGAATACTCGCCCGGCGGCACCCCGTCCATGGGGGCCGCGGTGCTCAGGGTGAACCGGCCGTCCTGACCGGTCACCCCGTTCGGGGTGAAGGTCATGTTGAAATTCGGGTGGAGCGTCACCTTCACCCCCCCGACCGGCTTGCCCTTGAACAGCACCGTGCCGGACGTCGGCACGGTCCGAGGGGCCGAGATTCCCTCGCCGCACCCGACCGCCGCCGCGGATGCCAGGGCGACCAGAAGGACGCGATTAGTACGCATCTGAACTGATCACCTCGCCGCCGTTGCGGCTGCCGAGCGCCTTGTAGGTGGCCATGTCGATGGATTGCTTGAGGAACTTCACGCTCCCGTCGCAGAGCAGGAAGTTGCACCCGCCGGGGTGCATGCTGCGGAACGAGTAGATGGGGCCCTTGTAAAGGATGTCGCGCAGGGCGGCCGGGTCCGTGATGGTCCGGGCGTAGTACGGGCCGGTCAGCGTGTTCATGGGCACGGTGGTGCGGCCCTCGCTGTAGTAGTCGCCGCCGCTGGACCCCCAGGCGATCGGGCCGCCCGACGGCACCGGCGTGGCGCCGATGGACACGCTGTTCACCGTCGTCGTGGTGTACCCCTTGAGGATGTTGTGCATCTCGCCGGCGGCGATCGTGTTCGACAGCCCGTCGGTGATGCTCTTGAAACCGATCCGGTACGTGTTGTCGGGCTGCCACCACGTCGGGTCGGCGACGTGCCTCGCCGCCAGCGTCACGCCGGTGGGGTAATCCAGCCCGGCGTCCATCCTCGAGATGAACACCCCGTTGGAGGGGGTGAACCCGTACGCCTGCCCCGGCTTGTAGATGTCGCCGCCCTGCGCCGGGGAGTTGACTTCGCAGTTGCCGCGGTTCCACCCGTAACTCGCGTAGTCGGCGTACACCGGGTTGAGCGGCGGCGGCATGGACGGGCACAGGAAGACCGACAACGGCGACCTGGCCAGGGTGGCGTTGGCCAGGCCGTTGGCCGCCACGGGGACGGTGGAAGTCGCGGCGAGGTTGAGGTTGAACGAGTTGTAGAGGTTGTTCTGCTCGATGTAAGGCAGCAGCTCGAAGGCCACCGGGTAGTGGCGAAAGCGATAATAGATGTTCTGCATGCCCGGGTTGGTGTCCTCGCATCCGCCGCCGCAGAAGCTCATGTTCGGCAGCGTCTGATGGATGTCGTGGAAGGAATGCACGGCGAGGCCCATCTGCTTCAGGTTGTTGGTGCATTGCATCCGGCGGGCGGCCTCGCGCGCGGCCTGGACGGCCGGCAGCAGCAGCCCGATGAGCACCGCGATGATGGCGATGACCACCAGCAGCTCGATCAGCGTGAAGCCGGACCGTCGTCGTCGAAGAGATCTCGTCATACAAGCACCTTTCCAAGTTGAGGGATGGAGCCGGACTGCGGTCGGTCGTCCTCGGGAGCACCGGGCGCGACGGTGGTCGCCCGCCTCGTCGCGTCGGCCCGATGGCGCGTCCGGCGCCTTGCGGGACGAATCCAGGACGCACGGATTCGCCGGGAGGCGGTTCAACGGCCGGCCGGGGCATCCGCCCGGAGCGGCACCTCGTTCGCGCCGGGACCGACGGCGACGCGCCATGGGGACCTGGCCGGGTCGGCGTAGCGCCCCTTGAACCGGTCGTGCATCACGACGTCCTCGCACTCGTCATGCGGCTGCGAGTCGTCCGGCCAGACGACGGTGACGGCGTACTCGCCGGCGGGGGCGCCGTCGCCGGCCGTGTAAGTCGTCAGTCGGTAGGCCCCGTCCGAGCCGGTGCTCGCGACGGACAGGGCCGTCGGCAAGCCGGCCCGGTCGAGCGGGTGGAAGGCGATCATCGCGTTCGCCGCCGGCCGACCGCCGACCGTGAGCTTTCCCGCGACGGGATGGACGGCCGTCTCGCGGGAGTCGCCGCACCCGACCAGGCAGGTGAGGAGGAGGGCGTGGACCGACCGGGCGTCGAGGAGTCCGCAGCGCATCGGCGTGAGACCTCGGTTGGGCGTGACTTCATCGCAACTCCCGCGTCGGTGCGGCAACCGGGATGAGATCGAGGCGAAAGGCTCCGCCCGCAAATCACACGCTGCTGAGGCCGGCGGCTGCATGCGGCCGGGCATTGCAATCATCATGCCAGGCCGTTTTGTGCGGTTTTCGCCGTCGTTTCGCGGCCGCGCCACTTCGCGGGCGGCCAAACCTTGTCCACCGGCGGCCAAACCCTGTCCGCCAGTGGCGCTGCGGCGGCCGCTGCAGGCCGGACGAAAAGAGCCGCACGGGAATCGCCGGTCGGACGGCGGATCGGGCTGGCGTTCTTGAGTCGGAGATCCGTTCGATGGCCTCGCGCCCCGGCCGGTCCCGGCGCTGATCGCGGCCCAGCGCAGAGGGCGTCCTTGATCGGCGTCTCGACGATTTCCGCGCGCGGGCGTCTGACGCCGTGGGCCTCGTCCGCCGGGTCCGTGCGACGTTCCCCGGCCCCGGACGCGCCGAGTGGCGCGTCGACGGCGACGGCCTTCAACGACGGCGGAATCGACCCGGCAGGTCGGGAGACGACGCCAGCTCGAAGACTCGTGGAGAGCCTCGGACGATCCCCTCCGCGCCAGGCGTGAGGTGGTTATGACGGTGAGGACCGCACGTTCGGGCTTCGCCGTCGCTTGCGGCCGAGGGAGCAGGTCGGCGGCGAGATCAGACTCGCAATCGCCGCGTGGTCGTCCGTGCGAACATGATGCCCATGATCGGGCTCGGGAGCGGGCCCCGCTCGTCGCCCGAGCTACTTCGATCGGCCCGGCCCGCGGCCTTCGGCGTATCGGGTCAGCATCGACCGCCAGGCCGCGTCGGCCTCCCTGCGGCGGAGGCCCGCGGCGACGACCAGGGCGAGGAGGGCGAGCGTGAGCAGGCACGGGCCGACGGGTGCGACGCGCAAGTCCTCCGGAAGCCAGCGGACGGTCGCCCAGACGACGAGGGCCCCGAGCCAGCACGCCGCGCCGGCGGCCGGGTTCGTCGCCAGCAAGGCGACTCCCACGGCGAGGTGGGAGACGCCCAGGAGGATTCGGCCCCCCGCCCCCAGGCCGAGCCGGGCCGCGCCGTCCTCGAAGCCCGGCAGGGCCAGGAGCCCCCAGCCGAGCGCCGCGAAGGTCGCGGCGAGGGCGATCCTCAGGCCGCCCAGGGCGATCCTGTCGGCCCGCCGATGATGGGTCGTCGTCCGGCGCAGGTCCATCGGAATTCCTCCTCGCGGATTTGCAGGTTTCGGTCGGGGTCGAGGCTCGACGTCAGGCTTTCGGGCCCGTCGGGGCCGCCGCCGGCGCGGCGGGGGCGGGGGCGGAGGCGTCGGCGAACGGATCGGCGGGCCGGCCCACGGCGTCGAACGAGGCGTCCCAGCGCTCCTTCGGGACCTTGATGTAGACGTCCATCTGCTGGCCGACGTGGACCGAACCCCGACAGCCGTCGGGCAGCGAATACACCACCCTGAGGACCCGCGTGTCGACCCGCTCGGACGCGGACCCGGTGAGGCTCTGCTTGGGGATCATGTAGGGCTCGACGTACTCCAGCTTGAGCGCATATCGGCCGTGCGAGCGGCCCTTGAGGTAGGCGGTCGCGGCGGAACCTTCGTCGAAGAGCGGCACGTCGTTCTCGTCGACGTCCACCCGGACGTGAAGGCGGTCGACGTCGCCCAGGACGATCATCGGCTCGTTCCAGTTCGTCGCCGCGAACTGTCCGGGGCGGATGTTCAGCTGGAGCACGTCCCCCCCGATCGGCGCGCGCACCGTATGGCGGTCGAGGATGAGCCTGCAACTCTGCAGCTCGCTCTGGGCGAGCTTGACGGCGGCCTCGGCGATGTCGAGGTCCTCCCTCCAGGCGCCCTTCTTCGTGCGGTCGAGTTCCGCTTGCGAGCGGGCGAGTGCGGCCTTCGCGGCCTGGTAGGCGAAGCGGTCCTTGTCCAGGTCGCTCGGCGTGACGGCGTTCCGGTTGCTGAGCTTCTGGGTGCGGCCCAGGGCGATCTCGGCGTCGTCCAGCCGGGCGCGGGCCTCCTCGACCGCGGCCTCCAACGGCGGCAGGTCCTCGGGCCGGGGGGCGGCCTCCAGCTTGTGGAGCTGGGCGCGGGCCGACTCGAGCTGGGCCTCCTTGACGCCCATCTGGCCCCGGATCTCGCGGTCGTCCACCAGGAAGAGCGGGTCGCCCCGCTTGACGCGATCCCCCTTCTTGACGAAGACCTCGACCACGACGCCGGGGATGCTCGCGCCGATCGGGATGTTCTCCTTCCGCGCCTCGACCAGGCCCGAGCCGGCCAGCATCCGTTCCTTGACGGGCCGGGCGTGGGGCTCGATGACCGGCTTCGAGGGCTCGGGCGTCTTGGCCCCCAGGACCACCGAGACGATGGAGTAGACGACGCCCGCCAGGGCGACGAGCGGGATGATGCGACGCGTGAACATAAATTTCGTCCTTCCTCGGGGTGCGATGGGACGGGTCAGCGGGCCGGGGATCGGTCGCGTCGCTCGTGCTTGACGATCCGGCCGTCGT